>JAGLDW010000935.1 GCA_023145395.1 Lentisphaeria bacterium
CATCCAACACTCTCGCCAAACTGGTGAGGATTTTCCGCGCCGACCCTAGCGTATTTGACCGTTGCCGACCACCAGATATTTGTAGGTGGTGAGTTCCTCAAGTCCGACGGGGCCCCGGGCGTGGAGATGCTCCGTGCTGACTCCGAGTTCGACTCCCATGCCGAACTCTCCCCCCTCGGTGAAGCGGGGGCTGGCGTTGACGTAGACGCAGGCGGAATCGACAGCTGTCTGGAAGGTTGCAGCCTGCTCCTTGTTGGCGGTGATGATTGCGTCGCTGTGTCCCGTGCCGAACTCCGAGATGTGGTCGAGTGCCTGTTTCAGTCCATCGACAATCCGGACGCCGAGCACGAGCGAGCAGTGTTCACGGCTCCATTCGTCTGGTCTTGCGGGTTGGCTTTCGGGGGCAAGTACACAGAAAGCGCTGTCTCCGCGAAGCTCGACTCCCTGTGGAGCCAGTTCCCTGGTCAGCTTGTCCGCCAGTTCTGCGGCCACGTCCTGGTGCACAAGCACGGTCTCCGCGGAGTTGCGGGCGCCGGGGCGTTGGCATTTTGCATTTTCGATGATGTGCAATGCCATTTCCATATCTGCATCTCGATCCACGTAGACGTGGCAGATCCCAGCGCCTGAGCAGAGGATCGGCACCAGCGCCTCCTTGCGCAGTATATGCATCGTCTCGGCATTGCAGCGCGGCACGAGCGCATTGATCCCCGGGCGCAAACGAATAAAATCGCGCAGGCATTCTGGCGCGGGGTCGGTGACGAGGTGGAGGATGTCGGCCGCGAGTCCGGAGGCTTGGGCCGCCTGGTTCAATATGTCCATGATTGCCCGCGTAGCGCGGTCGGCGGGCATGCGGCAGAGGCCGAAGGCGGCATTGCCTGACTTCAATGCGAGCGCCATGGCGGAGACAGTGAACGCGGACTGGCCCTCGTAGAGCAGGCCGATCACTCCGATGGGCACGCGTACTTTTTCGATCTTCAGACCATTGGGCCGCAGCCAAGTGGCTTCGACGCGTCCCAGTGGATGAGGGAGGGCGATGACCGTGTCGATGCACCTCTCCATGACGGCGAGGTCTTTTCGGTCGGGGGAAGGACGTCCACGGTCCGCGGCATCAAGCTCGGCCGCATCGAAAATCCGGTCGGCTCCCTCCACAAGCGCTCCGCGCATGGCAAGCAGACAGTTCTTCCTATGGGTCACGGTCATCACGGCGAGTTTGCGGGCGGCCGCCCTCGCACGCGCTGCCATCTCCAGGAGTTGCCGCCTGTCCATCATCGTCGGATCCCTTTCTTTCACCGGAGGATAACAAGGTAGTCGCGGTGGACGATCTCTGCAAACGAGGCGTTGGCACCGAGTATCTCCTCGATCCTCTCGCTTTGCACGCCTAGGATGCGCTGCACTTCCTGGGCGCTGTAGTTGGAGACCCCGCGTGCGATTTCCTCTCCCTCCGGATTGAGGACACGCACTGTGTCTCCGCGCGCAAAGCCGCCGCTCTGGGCGCAGACTCCTCCTGGCAGAAGACTTCGGCCCTCTCTGCAGAGCGCGTGCTCCGCACCGGCGTCTATCGTGAGTTCTCCCGTTGGCTGGGCGAAGAACGCCAGGTAGCGCTTGCTCGCCTTCATGCGCACATCGTGACAGGGCGGAAAAAGTGTGCCAGTGTCCTGTCCCTCGAAGATGTGGTCCAGCACGGCAAAGTCCGTTCCATCCGCGATCCACAGTGTCTCGCCCGCGCGCGTGACTACCTCTGCCGCCTGGAGTTTGGTGAGCATGCCGCCAACCGAGAAATGATTGCCGTCCGTCTCTC
>JAGLDW010000936.1 GCA_023145395.1 Lentisphaeria bacterium
CTCTGCGAGCCAGGAGTCTGGCCATAGGGATGCGTTCCCCCTCAGGAAGCGCTGTCAGGAGTATGGTGCGGGCTATGGAGAGAGGACATCCGCCTGCCGCAATCGCGCGATGGAGGTAGTCAACGGCCTCCTTCTCCAGACCTTTCGACCAGCAAATCCGTGCGATCAGCTCGAGCCAATCCGCTTCGGGCATGTCCTTGGGCTTGAGTGGGCTTCCCGTCCCGTCCGCAATCAGACTCCGAACCGGCTCCATGGGGGCGTCAATGTAGAGGAACGATGACACGCGTTGCATCACACTCAGTGTGGACGCTTCTGGATTCGCTGCCGCGATCATCCCGAAAAGCTGATGTCCCGGCGTGCCGGAGGGGAAGGGCATAGCGACCATGTTCTGCGGTTCCCGCTGTCTCGCTTTGGCTTCGGCGCGCCCAGCATCGATCTTCTCCGCAGTGCGGCACAGAGACATTCTGTGGATCTCGCCCCACCACTCATTTCGTATCGCCTCGATGAACTCGGTCGCCGAAGTCTTCTTCCCGGCGACTTCTGCTCGATCCTTCTGAGGGGCGGCTGGCCTCATTCTGGGAAACCGTTGCATCAGTGCCTCGTTGCCAGGCTGAGCGGCCAGGCGCCTGGCATCCTCCAGGCGACCCAGTGCCAGGAGAAGGAAACATTGGTTGACTGGGCCGCCAGGGTTTTGTCCCAGGATGTTCAACAGTTCCTCAATGCGGTTCCCCATGAGCACAGGAAAATGGAATCTGGCAACGCTCTTGTCTCCGTCCCGAGCCAAGGCTTCCGCCAGAATTTCGCCAGCCCGTTCCTGGTCGTTCGCCAGCTGGGCAGCCCGAAGACGAACGCTCAGTCGTGTTGATTTGTGAGGAATTGGGATTGTCTCCGCGATAGCTTCGCCCACGGCAATCCAGTCTCCGCGTCGCAGAAGCACGCTGAGCTTGACATCGGCGTAGTCGATTCGCTCGGCCAATTCCAGTGCTTTGTCGTGGTCTCCAGTCGCGTAACGGAGAGCGGAGAGCAGGGGCAGTCTTGACCTGCCAAGCTTGCCCGCCGCCGCTTTCTTTTCCAGGGACTCACGGACCTCTTCCGCTCTCTCGGTGACCACGAGATAGGAGACCCAGCGCCGGACGCCATCGGGGTGCCCCGACGCGGCAGCAGTCTCGATGAACGACTCCGCCCGCTCGATTCCCTCCTCACGCGCAAGCTGGACGAGGTACTTTACGTTGGAGGAGAGGGAAGATACCGCCAATCGTCTCTGGGATAGATCCGGGATTGCGGCGAAGAGTTCGCTCATCTCCCGCTCTGTGGGATTCTCCCTCAGCAGGCTGTATACGGCGCCCCGTGGATCCTGTTGCGCCTTCAGGGCAACCACGGCCAACAGGCCAACACGGTCAGGCGGCAGTTTGCCGATGTCCTTCTTGGCGAAACGCTGCAGGATTGCCCTGGCCCGAGTCGCCCCTTCCGGATTCCCTTTGGACACGATCCCTTCCAGAAGGGGTTTGGTTGCCAGACCGCATTGCCAGAGGAACTCGCTTGCCGCCTCACGGGCCGCGAAGTCTCCATGAGTCAGTTCGTGAATGGCTCGCTCCCGTTGCTCCTGCGTGTTCTTGCGGGTAGGAGCAACAGTGTCCTGTTCCTGTCCTCTGCTGGCAAGCGGGACCAGCAGCAGAAGAAAAGCGAGGGCAAGATGCCCCACGGTGTTGAGAGTAGCGGCGCGAGATTCATGCAGCATGAGTTCCTATTCCTCTCCTGATCCCGGTCCATCCCGATCCGCGCGTGTTTCTCACTAGGTCCGCCGCGAAAAGGATTTCGTGGATACCCCCAAGCAGATGTTTCTTCATGGTGCGTTGGGGCGTGTTCTGGCCAGGTCGCATTCTGTGGTCACACCGGCGGCCAATGTCATCTGACGCGTGGCGATGGATGCCTCTCCCGAGTCGAACACGGGATATGTGATGGTTACGGTCTGGTCGGTGGCGGATCGTAGGGATACTTTTAGCATGCCTGCTTCAACATTCCACTCGATGGCGACCTCGATTCCGCCCCGGGCACGCAGGCTCTTCACGCTGCCCCGCAGCCATTTTGCGGGCAAGGCAGGCAGGAGCTTGATCAGGCCGGGTTTGGAGACCAGGAGCATCTCCTGCACGGCGGAGACCCAGCCCATGTTCGCATCGATCTGGAAGGGCCCCACGGCAGATCGACGCCGATGCCCATGTCGCGCCAGTCATTGTGCGATGTGTAGAAGTTGTTGAACAGGCAGGATCGACTCAGGATCTCCAGGCATTCGAGGGCAAGGTCGCCCTTGCCGAGCCGCGCCCAGACATTCGCCATGTGCATCAGCGACCAGCCCGACTGCTCCTTGAGCCCGATGACCAGACGCTTGCTCACGGCGGTCTCGAAGGCGGCGAACAGCTCCGCATCGCTCTCTTCGGTGATCTCCTGACCTGGAAAAACGGGATAGAGATGCGATTCGTGGCGATGATGGTAGTTGTCGTCGTAGTGTGGGTGCATCCACTCGCGGGCGGCACCGTCCTGGTTGACCTGATACGCGGGAATCCGCTCGAGCATCTCCTGCCACTTTGGCATCTCGTCGGTGTCGGTCTTTGCGAACTCCGCACTCGCGATCAAGTTCGTCAGCAGTTCCTTGGCGATCGCGAAGTCCATGGTCGCGTTGACGGTTGTCTCCATGTGGACGCCCATGCCTTTGCCCGGCCAGTAGTTGCCGGGCGTGTTCTCGGGGGAGTTCGACGGGCAGCTGATGTAGTTGCCGTCGTCGCCGGTGAGGAAGAAGTCCTCGTAGAACAACGCGGCCTCGCGCATGAAGGGCAGGGCGCGGGTTCTCAGGAACTCCATGTCCCCCGTGAACTGGAAGTAGTCGAAATAATGCTGGGCGACCCAGCCGGCGCCGCCGGTCCAATGAATGATGTGTGGCGAGGGGTTCTTGAGCAGCCCGGATGCGGGACCGGTCGGCGCTGGTATGTAGATGCCCCGGCAACCGTACAGTTTGCGCGCGTTCTCGCGGAAGTCGTCCATCTTCTCGTCAAAGTAGTCGAACACGGGAAGATGCAGCTCGGCCAGGTTGCCCGGCAGGCAGTGCCAGTAGATCATCTGGAGGTTTTCGTTGACCATGTGAAACGCCCACATGCCCTCATACTCCCCGCACCAGAGCCCTAGAAGATGGCACGGTTGCCCGCCCGAGCGGGTGGCGGACACGAGAAGGTAGCGGCCATAGGCCCACATTTTCTCGACCAACGCTGTTGGGGCATCGCCATCGTAGGCTTCGAGCAGGAGCTCTTCATTGGCGAGAGCGTGCTTTGCGGGGTCGGCGCCAAGGTCAAGTGAGACGGAGCCGAACAGCTTGGCATGCGCTGCAACGTGCGGGGCAAGGAGCTCGTCGTAGCTGCTTGCCTGGCTGCGGAGTTCGCACGTGAGTGCAGGTATGGCAGCCTTGCGCTGTCCTTTGACGAACAGCTTCACGCCGATCAGCACATGGGTGGCTCCTGCAATAGTCAGTTCCGAGTCCGTTGCGCCAACCTGACCGTCGGTGTCGATGAGGCGCGCCACGGCTCCGAAATCGGTGTCGTCGTCATTGGTGGCCGCGTAGCAAACGACATCAGCCTGAGCATGAACCTCAACGTGTTCCGGGAGCCGCTCACAGCGTCGGCCGTGCGATTTCTGCAGATCCTCCTTGTCATGCAACCCAAGCGTGATGGCTGCGTTCAGAGCTCCCGGCGTGTCGCTGCGGAGTTCGCACACGACCATGTCGTGCGTGCGCGACACGAATAGACGGCGCTCGTATCGCGTTTCGCCGTCCTGCCAGGACACTGTGACCTCGCCGGTCGCCATGTCGAGCACGCGCCGGTATTGCTTGAACGCATTGGCGCCCGGCATGACAATGGTGAGGTCGCCGAGAGGCAATGGGGAGCCGATGCTTGGCCGATAGCCTGCGTCGCCCAGTGCGTCCGCCAGGATGCGGTCGGCCTCGCGTGGTCGATTGGCCAGGAGCAGACGCCGGACCTCGGGCAGATTGCCGCTCACGTCGGGCAGCTCAGGCGTGCGCTGGCCCCACCACAGGTCGGCGTGGGTCAGCAGTACCGTCTCGCGGTGGACTCCGCCATACACAGCCGCCCCGATCAACCCGTTTCCGGTTGGCAGCGCCTCACGCCAGCGAGCACCCCACCATGATGCCGGTTGGCGCAATGTCATTCTTTGCTGGGCCTGTGTGTGCCGCAAGGTCGGATTCTCCTTTCAAGAATTCCATGGGGGGACGGGGTAGTGGGGAGTGCAGCGGCTGTAGCCGTCGAGTAGCTGACTGATGAGCTCGCTCTTCAGTGTTCCGTGATCTGGCGAGTACCAGAGGTTGACGGATTCCCCGGGATCGGACTCGAGGTCGAACAACTCACCGTCCTCCGTTCCCGGATAGACCGTGATCCGATGTCTCTTGGTGACCATGCAACGGACCACATATCCGGTGGAGAGATAATCATTCTCGATGATCACTTCCTCGTGGGTTGCCGCCGCCGGGTCTTCCAGAACCGGCAACCAGCTCCGACCAGGATACAGTGACAAGTCACGGGCCTGGCCCCAATGGAAACGGACCTTTTCCTGCCAATCGCTTCCAGGCAGAGGCACATCGCAGAAATCCAACACGCTTGGCAGAAGGTCGATCTGGGAGACGAGTGCGCGGCTCACCTGTCCACCGGACATGCCGGGCGCTGCCACGATCGTGGGAATCCGGATGCAGCCATCGTAGGTATAGGGTCCCTTCCAATACAACCCATGGTCGCCCATCATGTCACCATGGTCACTGACGAAAACGACCAGCGTGTTCTCCGCCAGTCCGCTCGCATCCAGCACGTCCAGCACTCTCCCGATTTCCGCGTCAACATGACTGACCATGCCGTAGGTCAGAGCGATCATTTCCCGCACTTGTTCCGGGCTTTGGGATTCATGATGGTTCTGCCCGTCCGGTCGCAACTCGCCATCAAGTATCCGCTGGTAGAAGGGCGGCATGGCCTGCATTTCGCCCGGTCGATGCGGCGGCAAGGGGATCACAGCAGGATCGTACATGTGGCAATAGGGCTCGGGGGGAGCGACGGGAAGATGAGGATCGGGGAACGAGCACCAGGCAAAGAAGGGCTTCCCCTGTTCCCCCGCGCAGGATTTTAGAAATTCGCGAGTGGAATCCGCGATATAGCGGTTGTAGTGCAAGTCCTCGGGGAGCGACATGCGGTAACACTGTGGGGCAGTGGCAGGAGGCTGGAGAGCATGCGTGGCCCCCAGCATTTCTGGATCGCCACCTCGGTCGCGCAGCCACTGTGCGTAGTCGCCATACGCGTAGGATGTGTGTCCTCCGACAAAATCCACGGATTGGAATCCGTAATACGGTGTCGGGAAACTGCGGATGGCGCCATCTTTCCAGTATTGGAGACATTCCGGGTACTCGTCTGTCTGAGGGGGATCAACCATCGGCACCCAGGGGGTCAGATGCAACTTTCCGGCAGCGTGAGTTCGGTATCCCGCAGCGGAGAGAATCCCCGCCATCGTGGGGATATCCTTCCGCAGAGCCTGACCGTTGATCCGCAGACCATGGTCGCGCGGCA
>JAGLDW010000937.1 GCA_023145395.1 Lentisphaeria bacterium
GGGTTTCCGGCGCATGCCATATGGTCGGCACGCATCTGATCCACGCAGAAAACGAGGACGTTGCGACTGGTCTCTCCCCCCGCCTGTTCGGAATCCGTCATTTGTCTCGTCTCTTGTTCGAGGCTTCAGTAAAGAATCATCACTGCGAGGGAACACGGAGTTCCTCCAGCTTGAAACGGGTGCTGACCACCGAATGGCGTCGTTCATCGTCCCAGTGCTTGGTGTAGGTGGTCGCGATGATCGTGCCATCGGGCAGCAGTTCCATGCCTGGATAGCCAGTGTCCACGTACGCCCACCCATAGCCGTCGCGGGGGCTGCCATAGTGGTGCAGGAGCTTGATTCTGAATTGTCCGGGGCGTGCCTGGCGGATGTCTTCGTAGGTTCCAACCCAGGCGACGAACTGGCCGTAGGTGGAGCTTCCCAGCGCCCGGTCCCGGAACGCGATCACGTAGCGTCCGTCGGTCGCGCGCACGCCTTCGTGCCGATCCCCCGTCAACCCCCACGATGTGTCCTGCGGCGCACTCCACGTCTTCCCCTCGTCCCGGCTGAAACACATCATGCTGTTGGCGGTATGGCGGTTCTCCCGCATCAGACAGCACAGTTCCGTCCCATCTGGCGACCTCAGCACAAACGGCTCGCATAGGTTCTTGCCGGTCTGCTGCGCGATAACATGTGGCGGCGACCAGGACAGTCCCCCGTCTTGGGTCACGGACATGACGGCCCCCTGGTCTCTGCCTTCCACCCGCATCTGCCCGAAGGCTGCCGTGCGCCCGTCGTTCAACTGGATCATTCCGGTGAATGGCATTCCACAGTGAAAACCGAGTGGGGGCATCTCAACCCATGTCCGACCGTCATCCTCGCTCATGAGGCGCGCCATGCCGCCCCCACCGCTGAACACCCACAGCCGTGCCTTGCCTTTCGCATCGACGATACGGTAGATGCTCGGGCAGTTGCGATGCTTGCTGAAGCCCGGTGGAAGCGTCTCGTCGAATCGCGTCCAAGTCAGACCGGCGTCATCGCTACGCGCCATGGGGCCGCAGGCGCCACCGTGCTCGATGCACCAGACTGCGAATAGGGTCCGATTGTCGGGCATGAGGAGAGTCGTGGGATGCCCCTGGTAGATCTCCTTGGTCCCGGCCGCGATCACCACCTGACGCCTCGTCTCCCCCGAGATGTCGATCACTGGCAACTCGTCCCGCTCCGTCGCGAGTCTCTCCTTGGGCTTGCGACCGTCCGGGGTGCGCCTCGCCAACTTCGCGATCTCACGGGACGCCAGAACGACGTCGTACATCCGTAGATCGCTCATCAGCCCCTGCAAAGGTCGGTTCCGCGCGCTGGTGTTGCCCAGGAAGCCTTTTCCGCCCCCCATGGCGACCGGTCCCTTTGGCGGTTTGCCGAGAGCGTAGGGCGCCCGGATGCCATTGATGTAGAAAGCTGGCACGTTTTCCATGGCGCTGCCGTCGTACGTCACCGCGACATGGGCCCACTCGTCGATGGAGAACGAACTCCCCGAACTGGTCCAATGCCCGCCGCCAGCGCTGAATGTCAGCACCAACCCCCCGGCCGCTTCCCAGGTCACATGCAGAAAGCATCCGGACCACTCGACGACTCGTGGGTATGGTTTGTCGCCCAGGCCCTTACCGGTAATCTTAATCCAGGCAGCTAGGCTGACGGCTGTGAGTGGGGGTGCCTTGAATGTCGCCAATGCCTCCCTCTCTCCGGAGAAGTTCACGGCGTTCTTGTGCGCGCCACCGCCCGTGTGCATGTCTCCTTCGAGAGTGGCCGTTCGACCATGTCCAGACGCGTCCGCGAGCGTCGTTGCCCCAGGAGGGTCGGCCATCGCCCAATGCGCCACTGGTTGCGTATGCGGAGTGGAGCACCCCACCAGCAGGCCGAGAAGACTCAGCGACACGGCGGATAAGCACCATCCACACTTCATACCACGATTCCTCACCATGTTGACTTCTCCTGAGAAGGCGACAAGCAACGTCCTGCCGCTTGCTCGGGCAATGAAAGGCAGTCACGGACGGCAGCACAGAGAGCGCTCTAGAGCTGAAGCATCATGCCATCACTGGCAATCGAGACCATGTCCCCGAGAATCTCTTTCGCCTTGTTGAGTTCTCTCGCAGGATCTTCCAGAATGGCTCTGCCATGGTGGACGAAGACCAATTGGTCGATGCGTTTTCCCGACTCCTTCACCCAGTGGCAGACATCCTCCACCTTGTGATGGCCGGTTTCCATCAGCAGCAGGTCGCAGTTGTCGAGCAGTGGTTCAAAGTCCTCGATGCCTTTCACATCACCCGAATAGACGATGCACTTGCTCCCAATGTCCACGCGGAATGAGAAGGACTGAAAGGGCTCCGCATCGCCAAGGTGCCTGTTGTGAAGGGCGGCCACTCGCACCCCGTTTTGATCGTAGATGATTCCATCCTCGCAGCGCTGCGCATGGAGTTGGAAACGGGCGCGAAAGCCTCCCTCCGTGCCTGCCAGGATCTTGATAATACCGTCCCATACGTCTAGATCGGGTATCACGACCTCGATCGTGCGGTCCGTCAGAGCGGCGCGGTCGTCTTTGGAGACATTCGTCAGTTTGTTCAAGGTCCAAAGAAGATTCGGGAGACCCCCAATGTGGTCCATGTGCGTGTGCGAAATGAAGATCGCCTCGGTCGCTGGAAGAGGGATTCCACCGAGGTACGCGGTGTAGGAGCAGCACTCCCCCGCGTCGAACCAATAGAGTTTTCCCTGGTTCTCGATCACAAAGGACGTATGATGGCGGCCGATCTCGGGCTCGGTGCCGCTGCAGGTGCCGAGAAACGTGATTTTCACCGTGTCTGTCATGGTCGGTTTTCTTTCTTTGAGTGTGTCATATGCCGATTCTTCAAACTCACTTTCTAAAGGTGATCCTCAGCAATCGAAACTCCCATGCGTCGAGATCAATCGTGAACTGTACGCCGGATGACGGAATTGTCATGTGGCTGAAATCCGCAAGCACACCCAGTCGCCTCGTCTTCAGGGTATGGAATGGTTCGAGTCCAATCGGGCGATGGATGCCAAAGGGAAGCAGTCGTTGATGGCACCGAGAGAATTGCCGATGAACTGGATGAACTGAGTGGATCAAGCGGGAGCCAGATAAAGCTCGACGCTATCGTCTGCGCGGTGCCAGCCTCAAGCGCGTGAGCTCTGGAGTTCATGTGTCTTCCACAGTTGTGAGATCATCTACATCTCCCCCCTGGGATTGACCCGGCTCTGTCAAGCATTCAACCTGCGTGACCCAAACTGGGCTTGACCATGCCTTTTGACCGTTGCGTTGCTCCACCCGAATCCGGTAGTTTGCCTCCCCCTGCAAGGGCTCGTTGTCCACAAACTCGAACTGGGTGCTGAAACCCACTTGTGGAACCGCGCGATGCAGTTTGACCTTGTGGGCGTAGAGATAGTCGAATGTCGGGCGCTCGAATGTTCCGACATCCAAGCCAAATCTGTGCTTGAGCATTTCGCGGCTCTCCGATTCCAACGCCAGGATGTGACTGCCCCGGCAGAGGGCGCCGATCGTGCCCTCGAAACGCAGGTCGTCGATACAAAGAACGACCGGATCAGTCATCTTTCCTTCGAGTTTGAACACGATCGCATTGCCGAACAGTGACAGCGGACCTCGCCCAGCGGTCGCCTGCGGGGTCACCAATGCGAACTCCGCACCATTCCCGCTCAGTGTTGGCGCCATCTGTCCCGGATCTGTCCAGCATGGCTCGAACCCGCACACACGACCGCCGCTGGGCAATGTCAGCGCTCCACGCCATCTGCGGGGGCTCTGCGCCCCAGACTCCTGTGGATACGGCCCCCAGCCGATCTCGATGCGAAACACAAATTCCGAGCGAACATGCTCGTCGGGAAGCTGCCAGACGCCCTGGTGGCAATGGGTATGGATCACCCGGCCATTGCGCAGTACCTCAACCCGGTCCAAAGCATCCAGCCCACGCACTGAAACTTGAATCTCTCGTGCCCCCGGAACCGTGGTCCGACTTCCCATGATGGCACCGTTCACATGGAACGATAGCTGAATTCGGTCCCCGGTGACCCCATACACCCGTCGTTGGCAGAAGGCCTCCCAAATGGCTTCCCGCGTAAGCTCGCTCGCCAGGCAACCCATCAGACCCCAGTTGTAGCGTCCGGGAAAAATTCCTGTTCCGTCGGTCGAGGCAATCGCTCCGACATGACACCCCCGATCCAGAGCGTCCTGGTAGCTGCCGCCAGTGACGGATGGCCCTAGTTTCGAGTTAATGCGCAGTCCGCAGCATTCCTCGTCCGTCTCGGAGCCGCCGTGCACACTGTAGACCTCCACAAATGGAGACAACCGATCGTCATGTACGGACCAGTCTTTCCCTCGGCGGCCTCGGAGATACGCAGGATGGTGGGGGATGGCCAGGGCATCAAGGCACTGCAACCGGGCGTATAATTCTGGGAGGGTCGCCACTTTGACGATGGCGCCACCTTCCTGGCGGTGGATGACATTGTGGTCGCCGGACGTGCCGTCTCCCTGCCATTCGTAGCCGGGAAACGTGATGAACTTGCCCGGGACGCACGCCGCCTGTGTCGCCCGTTGCAGCTCCTGCCACTGCTCCTCGAGAAGCTCTTCACTCTTCCATTTCTCGATGGCTATCTGGCATGGTTTTCCCGCGAATGCACTACCGTCGCGAGCTTGAAGCGGTGTGTGTGCCGCGACGTAGAGAGCAGGGACGTAGAAGTCCAGATGCTCCCGCGCATAGGCGACATTCTGGTCAAACGAGACCGGGCATTCCGGTCGCTGTCCCACGTTGTCGTGCGTGTCGCCCCAATAGACGTTCATTCCGGACATTGCTGCACATTCCTGTGTTACTGAGGCCGAATCAAGGGACTCGGCCTGTGCTACAGCGTAGCCTGTCTTCCCACAGCGTCGGTCAATCCGCTGAAACTGGACTTGCGGGCGTCGCCGTGTCGTCGTTCGGTCGCACGTCCGCTTCCTTTATCACAGGCACCTTGTTGATCAGCTGGCGAAGCCGGATTTGCGGTGACACGGGCTTGCCGGCCATGACGTCGTCTTCGCGGAAGGTTGCGAACAGAATCTCCTTTTCTTCGGTTCGGGAGCGGTCGTAGGTGATATAGATCGTGCCATCGGGCGCCTGAGTCCCGTCCGGGTACGATACGTTCGCGCGCTCGTCGAGCATGAGTCCGCCCTGCCACGTCTTTCCATCATCGTCCGACAGGTAGGCCGTCAGGTGGGAACGGCCCACCTTCTCCGCGATGGGACCATGCTTCACCAGCAGCAGGCGTCCCGACAGCAGGCGCCGGATGAACAAACGCGAGCTGGTGTGCGCGATTGGCGACAGCGTGCCCGGACTCCACGTTTTTCCACCGTCGGAGGATACACTCTCGCCGATTCCGTGGTGCCGTCGCACCAGCATCCAGAGCGTTCCGTCTTTACGTTCCACGACCATGTGCTCATCATAACTGCGGTCTGGGACATCCGCCCCACCGAGGAGCGAAACGGTTTTGCCCGCGTCGTTCGAGGCATGGACGTTGGAGAAACGCTCGTGGATCAGCTCGGGATGCTTCTCCTCGCCGTCCTGGATCCAGACCGCGGCTGGCAGCAGCCAGGTTCCGTTGCGTAGCACGGTCGGTTTGTTCATCATCACGCCATTGCACAGGCGTCGCGGTGTGGTCCAGGTCGGCGTTTCGCTGTCCGGATCCGTGGTTGTGATGGCCCATACTCCCGCACGGCCGTCGTACCATGTCCGGCTCTGAGCCCAGAACAGCCACAGTTTCCCATCCGGATCCAGCCACAGAACCGGATCGTACGCACGGACCTCGCCCGGCGGGTCGATGACAACGCTCGGCGATGACCAAGTCTGCCCGTCGTCACCGCTGTTCACGGCCACGACGTAGTTGTACGGCCCTTCACCCTTGCCCCCCGAATACCACACGGCCCACAAGCTACCGCCGGGAGCACGTTCGATACCAGGAATCCCCTGCCACAACCGGTTCTTTGTGGCGTAGGGAGAATCGGCGCTTGGATTGACAACGACAGGGGGAGGGACGAGGCTGAGATCCGACATGGGTTTCGCAAAGCTCCTTGTTTCCAGACCAATGAGGCTCTTGCAGAACCCCACGCAAGCCGCGTGGGGTTCTGCAAGAGCCTCCAATAACCTCCCGGTCTGCAACGTTACTCTCATATGCGGTCACAGGTCTTATATCTCTTGGGTTCCTA
>JAGLDW010000938.1 GCA_023145395.1 Lentisphaeria bacterium
GCGGTCTCGACGATGCCCGGCGCGGTGAAGCAGGGCTGCCAGCACTTGTAGTGCACGGCGGGCGGCGGCAGATAGCGAACACCCTTGCGGATGGGGAAGAACTCGGGGTGCTCCTCGACGTCGGATCGCGGAAAGAGCTTGTGGAGTTGATGATGGAACTCAATCCGCGAGTGGAGACGGTTTCGACGTGCCCAGAGGCGTTGCTCGGCCAAACGCAGGCCAAAGAACTTGCGCGAGAAGAAGGCGGGTTGGTCGCGAACGTCCTCATGGGGCACGGTGATCGTGGCGGCCTTTGGCACGTGTGTGCCATCCGGGCCCGGCATGAGCCAGCGCACACCCACATAACGCTCCAGAAACTCGTAGACGCCGAACTCGGTTCCCCAGTCCGTGGGCCCCAGGATCACGATCGTGCGCGGGGCCAGAATGCGAATGACAAAGCCATCCCCGTCCAAGTCGCCCAAGTCGATTCCCAGCGCCTCGACGGCCGCCGTGCGACCAATGTGAATCGCGATGCGGTCATCGACAGCCCGTTTCCCGAATTCCAGTGTCGCGCCAGTGGCTCTCAGAATCAGTCGCTGCATCTCGTGTGCGACTTCCGTGAGTTGCTCGGACGCCTCCGGCTGAAGCACGATCGCCGCTCGAGGCTCTCCGTTGACCACGATCCCCAGCGGAGCCGGCACCGCTTGGGCACTTGCCAGAAACATGAGCATCATAGACACGAAGGGGATTGCGGTTCTCAGCATGAATCTACTCCCAATTTTCCAAAGACGGGCGCGCGTGTCGAAGCGGCGTTGCGCAGTCTGACGCCCCCTATCGAACCACCGAACTCATACCCGACCATACGTTTCCTCGACGCATGCGTCAATTGACGTGTGATTCCGGATGAATCGTCACGAAAACAACAGAAAAATACTGGCATTTCTTATTGTTTGCAGTTGGATATGGTCGTATAGTATGCGATATTATGGTTTTGTTTTTGTAGCCAGAAGAGCACTGATAATAGACATGGAGGTGTTGTGTCGATCCGCTATCGTTGCCCACTCAATCGAGAGGGGGCAGGTAGGAAAGTCACTCCTAGTCACGTAGGTGAGTGGCTGGAAGGGAACGGACCGAGTTGGCACAACAAAAAAAAGGATGGTTTCCCGATCCGTTTCAGTTCCGAGAGAGAAGTAGCGAGTAACAAGTCAGAAACAGTCAAAGGAGAAAATGTCATGCGTGGAAAGCTAGAAATCATTCGTACCGCCGGGATTGCGGCATGTGCCGGAATTATGATCCTCATCGCAGGTTGCTGTTCGTTGGAAGGTCAAACTTTCGATGCTCCTGAGCAGAACGCGCCCGCCGTCAAGAGGGCTCCGGCTCGCCTGTCCGGTGGTGGATGCCCCGTTGTTGGCCGTCAAGGCGGCAACATTATCTCTCGTCAGGCTTTCCCGACAGGTTCTGCTTCCAGCAGCGTCGTGATGCTTGAAAAGGTCGCCCCAGAGGTCGTCAATGTGGCCCAGGACTTCGAGTACACCATCACCGTAAGCAATCTCACCGATTGCGAGCTTGACAGCGTCGTGGTGACAGAGACCATCGCCAGTGGACTCAACTACAAGTCCTCCACTCCCAGCGCCTTGAAGAGCGGCAATCTGCTCACTTGGAATGTTGGCACTCTCGCGGGCAAGGACAGCAAAGTCCTGAAGGTCAAGGCCGCAGCGGCCAGCTCGGGATCTTTCACGGACTGCGCACGCGTGACCTACCAGGAGAAACTCTGCACGACCATCAAGGCCGTGGCGCCCAAACTCGTCCTCACCAAGAGCGCCCCCGCAAAGGTCCTCCTCTGCGACATCATCCCCATCAAACTCAGTGTCAAGAACTCCGGAACTGGCATTGCCAAGAGCGTGGTCATCACGGACAATCTGCCCGCTGGCCTGAAGACCATCGACGGCAAGTCCAGCGTGAGCATCAACGCTGGCGACCTGGCATCCGGCGAGTCGAAGAACTACACGGTCAACACGCAGGCGACACGCACCGGCAAATATGACAACAAGGCTGTTGCCAAGTCCGCTGGTGGCCTCAGCGCCAACGCCTCCTCCACGACAGTGGTTCAGCAGCCTGTCCTAGCGATCACGAAGACCGCTTCCAGGATGGTCTTCTTCGGGCGTCCCATCACGTACAAGGTCACAGTCACCAACAAGGGTGATGCCGCCAGTGCGAACACGATTCTCACGGACAGACTTCCCGCCGGCGCCAAGTTCATCAGCGCGACGGGTGGTGGCGAGCTTGCCAAGGGTGTGATCACCTGGAATCTCGGCACGCTGGCTCCGAATGCGTCCAAGAGCGTGAGCGTCAAAGCGAAGGCCATGGCACAGGGCGAATTGCTCAACCGCGCCGAAGTCAAGGGCACTTGCGCTGCCGCCGTCGCGGCCACAGCCAAGACCGTTGTCAAGGGTATCCCCGCTGTTCTGCTCGAAGTCATCGACATCGAGGATCCGATCGAGGTCGGCGGCCAGGAAGTCTACGTGATCAAGGTCACCAACCAGGGTTCGGCCGCAGACACCAACATTGCCATCACATGCACGCTTGAGGATACCCAGAGCTACATCAGCAGCTCGGGTGACACACGCGGCACTATCTCCGGCAAAGTGGTGAAGTTCGCTCCCCTCGCCTCGCTGGCCCCCAGGGCCAAGGCAGAATGGCGCGTCACCGTCAAGGCCATCAAGGCCAGCGACGTGCGTTTCAGCGTGGAGATGAACACCGACCAGCTCAGTCGTCCCGTGAACGAGAACGAGTCGACCAACCAGTACTAATCAGTCTACCCGTCGGCGGGACCGCCCTATGGCGGCTCCCGCCCATGCGGGGATGCTGAGAATAGATGACAACTCGGGCGGCTGCTTTCGACTTTGGTCGTGAAGCAGCCGCCCGTTTTTATGACTCACATTTTGGATTTCGTTTTGAGGGCCGAGGCAGGCCT
>JAGLDW010000939.1 GCA_023145395.1 Lentisphaeria bacterium
GCATCTTTGGAGTGCGCAGGCCCGCCTGCGCTTTCCTGTGTCGGTGCCTGCATCGACACGCGAACAACAAAAACAGTCCGGACGGTGAATCGCACACTCGAATCCGCCTCAAGACGAGATTCAAAATGTGAGTTACGAGAGGCTCTTGCCGCATGCAAAAGCCGCCCCTGAGGCAAGGGCGGCTTTTTCTAGAAAACACTGTGCGAATCGGTCTAGATCAGTCGCGGTTCCTTCCAAGCTCTACCGCGTCTGACCCCATCTCTACTTTGACGACTTGGTGCGCAGCATCTTGTCAATGAAACGACGCATCAGGAAGACCGGCGCCGCATAGCGCCGCCGTCCGATTTCTTCACCGCGAAGAAACATAATGGAGGTGGGGACACTGCGAAGGTCGTATTTGGTCACCGCTTCGCCAACCCAGCCTAGTTCCACTCGGACGATGACGAGTTGGTCTGCATACTCATCGCCAATACGCGCGATCGCTGGCAGACTGCGCTTGCATGACCCACAGTGGCCTGTGACAAAGAATGCGAGCACAGGCCGCTCGGAGCGACTCAGCAAACTCTGAAATTCTGCCATTGTCTGTGGTTGGGCGATGGAAGGTTTGAGCACGATTTTGCTGCTCTGGCATCCGCATAGAGCAAGGATAAGCACGGCGAGCGCAACCAGCGGGAAATATGCCAGAGTTCCGCCTGTCCTCTGCCGACGCCCGTCGATGTTGTCTCCCGACCGGGTGAAATTCGCCTCCATGCGCATCTTCTGTGTGGTGTTCATCACGATGATTCAGCTTCCTTTTTCGGATTTGGATGATAGGACGCCAATGGCCTCCATGAGTGTGGACAACATATCCTCTGCCCCGTCATCTGCACTTCTTCCTGCTTCACAGTCATTCCACAGGATGACGGAACGGTGGAGAACTGGAAGGCATGGAGTGCTGCTCTTGATTTGGAACTGCGGTGTGCGGTGCGTCTGAAGGCCAACCGACTGGGAATGGGAGTTTGCACTTTCAGCATCAGCACGGAAACCTGCAACTCGCTGATCTCCAATGCTTCTCGGAGAACCCTTCTCCATTGGCACCACAGCCCCCGCCATGGCCAGTGTTAGCGTAGTACTCGGCACAGTCGTTTCAAGTCACCCTATGGGTCGGGGGCACATGTCAGTTCCGTAGGTGGCTGTTCACGCGGATTCTTTACTCGGGCACGCCACCACTGCCCTTGTGGCAGTAGAGCGATGATGTGGGGGAGGGGTACCGCAAGTCTCCCCCCATCATCGCTCCACCGGGATAAACCCGGCGATGGCGTACCCAAGCGGTTCCCCTCAGTTTTTTCAACAGGTAGACATCATAGGCGGCCGATCGCCCATCCGCAAGGATCGACATGCACAAAGGCCGCCTTGGAGGCAGTTAGAAAGCTCGGTTCGCGAGGATCGGCATA
>JAGLDW010000094.1 GCA_023145395.1 Lentisphaeria bacterium
CCCAGTTCCAGTCCCGCGAGGTCGCTGGCTCCGATGACTAGAGCGGTCTTCCTTGGCACGAAGGGCTCGGCAAGATGGCGCAGCACATATCGTCCCGGGCCGGGAAACCGTCCGGTGGCCGCAGCCAGAAACTTCGCGTACAGCGCCAGGACAGCACGGTTCGTGTTGATATCGCCGAGCACGATCAGGTTGCGGCGCTGGATCTCCTCCCGCAGCGTCCAGAGCGCACCCGCAGTCGCGTCTGTGTCCAGCATCAGTGGCAACTCGACGCCGCACAGTTCGCGGAGCCGTGCCTGCAGCAGTTCCGCTGATCGACGGTGCACCTGGCCATGCACAATCAACACGTCGGCCCGCCCATCGCGAACCAGACGCGTCTCGGCGGGAAACGAACGCGCCCGGACCCGTTGCTCCGCCGCGCCGGCACACATCCCGGCAGCCAAGAAGGAGAGACACACAGCCACACAGATCCACCGCCATGCTTGCATCATAATTCTGTACAACCTATGCTTTTTCGCCACGGCGACCGTAAAATAGTCCACATTTTGAGTTTTGTTTTGAGGGTCGCTGACGCGAAGCATCTTTGGAGTGCGCAGGCCCTTGTGGTTCGGCGCGGCCCGCGCCGAGATGTCTTGGCACTATAGAGCTCTTACGGGACGAGCCGTCCCGAACCACTATACTGATTACCTGTCACTGGTCGCGAAATCCTTTTCGCGGCGGGCCAGACTAGTGCCGAGGGCCAATGTTAGAGAGATCGATTGGCTTGAAACCCAGCTTCAAGGCGGGGGAAGCGGGCAGCAGCGTGTAGTCGTCGTTTGCGGGATCCCGGAACAGCGGGTCGGCAATCACCGCATGTTCGCCAAAGCCCCTTTTCCGCCATTGGCGCCAACCAGCATCGCCCTCCAGCGGATTCTCGGTGCGGAAGAAGAGGTTGTGATCCGCCACCAGTGTCTTCTCGAGGTCCTTGCCCATTCGTCCGAGCCCCGCATTGGGAGCGGTCCAGTACATGATGTTGCGCTGAAACTCGTTGTCTTCGCAGTTCCCGGCGAAGTTCGGGAAAGTGAACTGCACCAGACTGCCGCGGATCACGCTCATGCTGCGCTGGGTCCGGTTCTGCTGCGTGACCTCGATGCCGCCGGTGTCATAGGTCTCCGTGCACATTCGGTACAGGGCGTTGGACTCGATGACATTGCGGAAGCCGGCGTTCTTGCAGGAGATCCCGTACCGGGCACTATCGCGGATGACGTTGTGCGCAACCAGGTTGTCGGATGCCTTTTGACCGGTCATGACGATGCCGGCGACGTGCTTGTAGACCGCTCCGAGCCGTTCCATGGTGCAATCGGACACTTCGCAGTGGTCCGAATCAATGATCAGGACGCCCCCTTGGGCGGGATCCATGACCGTGCAGCGTACAAACCGGTTTCGCGTGCCGGAGGCTGTGGCCAGCGCATAGCGACCACAATTCTCGAACTGGCATCTTTCGATGCTGCAGTCGCGGGCGCCAACCCAGTGAAAGACGCCCTTCGTGCCCATCCCGTAGCCGGCACAGCCATCGTTGAGCGTCATGCCAGTGAAGCGTATGGTGAACCCCGCAAACGTGATGTGCTGCACGGGCTTCCCGGCGGCGAGATCACCCTCGAAACGCACCAGTTCGCAGACTGCCGGCGCAACGACCTCGAGCTGCGCGATCGGATTCTCCGGCATGAAATACAGCTTGCCGGCACGACGGTCGAGATACCACTCCCCGGCGCTGTCCAATGCCTCGCGAACATTCTCGACGAAATATCGGTCGCCAGCTCGCAGGCCAGCCCGGGTCTCGCCTGCCACATGCACAAGCCCCTCGTCGGGCTCGATGGAGGCAATCGAGAGAATCTCCTTGAATGCACGACAACTGCCCGATTGGAAGATGTGAATCTCAGCGTCCGGCGCCTGGGCCCATTCGGGTTTGATGTCCCCCTCTTTGTAGAAGAACTTCGTGGGACTGCCACCGCCTGAAGCGATCTGGATCTGCTTGCCGTGCTGGGCCACTGGTTTCTCTGCCTGGATCACGACCAGATTCCTGCCCTTTGCCGGTTGCACCAATTCGATGCCTTTCGGTTTCCATGCGGGGTCGTCGCAGAGCGCGTAGGCATCGATGTTCAGACCGCCCCCCAGGATATTCTTCCAGGTGAGGAAATGCCTGCCCTTGGTGAGTGTGAGCACTGCAGACCGCGACCAGCGAACAGCTTTCCAGCCCCCCGTGTCTGGCAGATCGACGAGGGAGATCGGCTTCTGGTCGTCCACGATGAGCACAGTCCGGTCCGCCATGTCGAAGGTCTTCCACTCGGTGCGGCGGTTGTTGGCGCCGTAGCGCATCCAGAAGATGTACTCGCCATCGGCCGGGACATCGACTTTGTACTGCAGCCAGTCGCCGCGGTTGTGGATGCAGCCCACAGTGCAACCGAAGCCACCGGTGTTTGACGCCACATAGGAAAATCCTTTGCGGAATGGATCCTCCGGATCGACGTTTGGGGTCCGTGCGCGCACCTGCCGTTTGTTGTCGGCGAACAACTGCCGAAAGTTCCACGTCCCGACCTTCACCGCAGGCAGCGTCGTGGAGTACACCCCATTCCCTTCCGGTTTCCAGCCTTCGATCCTGCGTCCGCCCCACAGTATGGGCTTCTCCCCTGCAAAGGCAGCGTACCGGATCGGCGCGGCTTGGGTTCCCGAATCATCCGGCGTGAACACGACGGTTTCCGTGACGGGGTAGACCCCTCCACGAAACAGCACCGTGACCGGCTGGCCGGGCTGTGCGGCACGCTCCCGTCGGACTGCCTCGCGCGCACCGGCAAGACTCGCCAGGGGCCCATCCGTCCGCGTTGCGTTGGCCGCGACTGGCCTCCCTGACCAGGCGTCGTTGCCGTCGGGCGCCACGTGAAGCGTCGCCCCAGATGCCAGGGTGCTCAGGATCACACATGCCAACACCATCCCACCGAATCGGTTCCAATGCGGCATCATCGTCTTTTCCTCCAAATCAAGAACAGGCTACAACATCCTCAAACACGGAGAAATCTCCGCCATGTTCGCCGACCTTCACAAGATGCCGCATCGCAGGGCGCGTTCCAAGTCCCTTGCGAACTCCGCACGTCATGGCGGGCAAGACTCCGGCAAGCCGTACTCTGCGGAGTGCGGAGTGCGGAGTGCG
>JAGLDW010000940.1 GCA_023145395.1 Lentisphaeria bacterium
TCCGGTCTGTGGTGCGCGGTGGTGGGGGAGAACTGGGGGAAATTCCTTCCGTCTGCGGAGACCGCGTCGTTGGGGAAGTCGTCAGCTGCCAAGTCGAGGGAAGAGCGGTTGAAACCATGTCCGTTGTACCCTTCCGTGAGACTGTCGCCCAATGCCGCCACGACGGCGCCGACCCCAATGTCTCGGTATTCGACCACACGGATTTGGGTGCCTGCTTCATCCTTCACTGTGACAGTCAGCGAGTGCTCGCCCGCAGGCAACTCGGAGAACGGCGCCATCGGCGCTGTGCGAGTGGCGGCGCGCTGACGGGGTTTCTCCCCCTCGCATCGCAGTTCGACACAGGCATTTGTCGCCGACGGGGGAAGAGCGCCAAAATCGATCTGTATGTCCAGGTTGCGCCCCGACTGGATGTAGGGGATGGTGTGACTTCCTCGGATGTCCGACAACCGAAGCCAATAGGGTGAAATCTGTGAGTTGAGCGATTGCGCGCTGTCGGGGAATGGAGCCGACATGTCGTCCCCCTGTCAGGTTTAGGCGATGACGACTTTGACCGCGTCGGCGCCTCTGGCCGTGTCGATGGCTTCGGAAATGCGATCAAGGGGGAAGCGATGAGACACGAAAAGCTCGCCATCAATGATTCCTTCGCGCAGATACGTCAGAGCCCGGGGGCCGAACAGGGCGGGCGATGCGAAGGATGCCCGCAGCTGTAGTTTCTTGAAGTGAAAGGCGTTGGCGTCGAACGTGCAGAACGCGCCCTCGCCATGCTCGATGCCTAGGAACGACACGATGCTCCCCTTGGCCGCAACCGCGAATGCATCGGGGAGGGTCCGCGGCGGACTTGTGACCAGGACGCGGTCGATGGCGCACCCGAAATCACACGTGTTCAACGGGGTGTCGATGGGGTCGAAGACATCATCGATCCCAAGCGTTCGCGCAAGATCGCGACGGGCGCGGCGGGCGCTTAGTTCGCTGAGAAACACACGTCGCGCCCCCGCTCGGCGTGCGAGCGTCGCAGCCATGAGACCGATGGGGCCGCCTCCCATGACCAATACGTTCGAGTCGATTGTGACGTCAGCAAGCCGGACGAGATCAATGGCCACGCCAAGGGGTTCCTGCAGAGTGGCCACAGCCGGATCGAGGTCGGCGCAGGGGATGGCGCATGCAGCCGGGGCGACCATCTGCTCTGAAAATCCGAAGGAACCGAGGTAAAAGAAACTCTGGACATCCGTGCACAATTCCTGCTGGGCGTTTCGGCAGAACTCGCATCGCCCGCACGGTGTGGCCGAATCCAGCACGATCCGGTCGCCTACACTCACGCAGGTAACCCCCGTGCCCAGTTCGAGCACCCGTCCCGCCACCTCGTGACCGGTCATGAGCACTTCCTTGCCCATCGTGTCGGGTTGCACGTGCAGATCGGTCCCGCAGACTCCACACGCATCCACTTTCACGCGGATCTGCCCATCGCCGAGATCGGGGGTTGGAAGATCTTTCAGGTACACGCGGTCGTCGGTTCGGTAGGCGGCTCGCAGCATGATCGATCCCTCTCTCTGTTCCGGTGCGTTTCTCAGAGTTCTCAAGGACACAATCTACTGCGTGCTGTTCTCCCGTGTCAATTCGTTTCAGACCGATCACGTGGAGAATATGGATTGTTGGAGTGCCGACCCTGAGGATGCCAGATGCCCTGCCTTCAAAGTTTGCGCGCTCTGAATCTTCACGATATACTTGAACCCAAGGTGTTTGTGGAAATCCGTATGAATCGGTAGGAAGTGCCAACGGCGGGGAGATGGTCATGAATGGTCAGGATGAGTTCAGGCAGTTGCTGCAATCGACCAAGTGCTTTGCCGATCTTTGCGACCAGGGAATCTGGGTGCTGGGCTCGAGGATGGATCGCATTTCCTTCTGCCCGGGGGAGAATCTATGTGCGGAGGGAGACGTTGGCGACTGGATGCTGGTGATCGAGGAGGGCGAGGTCGCCGTGATGAAACACGACGACGCGGGCGAGCACATCGAAGTGGCGCTGCTGAGCCAGGGAGACGTGGCGGGAGAGATGAGCCTGTTCTCGCAGAGCGTCCGAACTGCGGATCTCATCGCGAAGACGCCTGTCGTCGTCTGGACCTTGACCTACGACAACCTATGCGCCGCACTGGATCAGTATCCGAGCATCACGCGTGGACTTCTGGCGACACTGAGCGGGCATCTCTCCAGAGGGACGTCGCTGCTGGCGAAACTGATGGCGCGGGATGTGGATCGTCGCTTCAAGGTGGCCGTGTTCGACTCGAAGTCCTATATGGAGGCGCCGCTGCGGGAGGCGAATGTGCATGACTACTCGCTACGCTTTTTCGCGGATCGTCTCACGAGCGAGACCGTCGCGCTGGCGGCGGGCTGTCAGGCCGTTTGCGTGTTTGTGAACGATGTCGTGGACGAAAGTGTCGTCGAGGAACTGGCGGCGCTGGATGTCCAGCTGGTCGCGCTGCGCTGCGCGGGTTTCAACAACGTGAATCTGGAGGCGTGCGAGCGTCTGGGTGTGTCCGTTGTGCGGGTTCCCGCCTATTCCCCGTATGCAGTGGCCGAGCATGCGGTCGCCCTGATGCTGACCCTGAATCGCAAGACACACCGGGCCAACAACCGGATTCGCGAGGGGGATTTCTCGCTTTCCGGGTTGGTGGGTTTCGATATGCATGGACGGACGGCTGGCGTGGTCGGCGCGGGGAAGATCGGTGTCTGCGCGCTGGAGATTCTGCGAGGATTCGGCTGCCGCCTGCTGGCTGTCGATTGCATGCCAAATCCGGATCTGACCGAGCGACTTGGGGTGGAGTTTGTGGAATTGGACCAGTTGCTGGCCGAGTCGGATATCATTAGTCTTCATGCCCCGATGACTCCGGATACCCACCATATGATCGATGCGAAGGCCATCGCCAGGATGAAGGATGGCGTCATGCTGATCAACACTAGCCGCGGTGGTCTCATCGACACGGCGGCATTGCTCAATGCCTTGAAGAGCGGAAAGATCGGCTATGCCGGACTGGATGTCTACGAGGAGGAGAGCGGTTACTTCTTCGAGGACTACTCGGATCGGGTGCTTGCCGACGACATGCTGGCCCGCCTGACCACATTCAACAATGTGGTTGTCACCAGCCATCAGGGCTTCCTGACGGAGGACGCGCTCAGCAACATCGCCGCCACGACCATTGCCAGCATGCGCGAGTTCGAGGAGGGACGCACAGGCGCTGAACTCACCCACGGGGTGCTCGGCGACTAGCTCGGAGTG
>JAGLDW010000941.1 GCA_023145395.1 Lentisphaeria bacterium
CGTCTTCAGGCGGCGTACTCACCATACCACTGGAGTCGCACCGTATCCTTTCCCCCTTTTGCTTTTTTTCGCGCGTTCCGGTACGTTTATGTCCGGGCGGCATACTTCCTTGTAAAACATAGGAAAGAACGAATGAGCATACTCGGGACGAGGAATATGGCTGACCTCGCCACGGGAGAGTTGATTCTGCGTGTTCGGGCGGGGCGCATCGAGTTCTACGAAGAGCTTGTTCGGCGCTATCAGCCGGAAGTGCTGCGGGTGATCAACACCATGCTCTACAATCGAAGTGCAACGGAGGAACTTGCTCAGCAAGTCTTTGTGAACGCCTATCTACATCTGGACGGCTTCGACGAGAACCGGGACTTCGGCCCGTGGATTCGCACCATTGCCCGCAATGCCGTGCGGGAGCATTTGCGCACGACCTCGCGGTACGCGCATCGCCTGCAAGCCTACGCGGACACTCTAAATGTGCGTTTTGCCGACAATGATCATGCGACAGACTACGAAGACGGCCTTCGTGAACGCCTGGCGGTCTGTCTGGAAAAACTGCCGGAGCGGTCGGGAGTCGTGATTCAAATGCGCTACCATCAAGGCTGGAGTTTTGCGCAGATAGCCGCCAGCTTGGGCACCCCCGAGGGTGCTCTCAGGAATCTCTTGTGTCGGACTCGTGCCAAGCTCCGACAGTGTATGGAGAGGGGAGGTGGTTCCGAATGAGCCGAATCGAGGAACTCACATTCAAATGGCTTGATGGTACCCTCTCTGAAGAGGAGTGCGAAGAACTCGAGCGGCTTCTTGCGGAGGACCCCATCGCCCAGGCCGAGCATGTCGCGTGCTGTGATTTGGAGGCGACCTTGCGCAGCCAGGCGGAAAATTTCGACATCAGTGCCCGGACCATGGTCCGTATCCGGAGCTTGGCGTGCAGTGACGCACAGCCGGCGCCGGACACGTCCTCTTCCCCCGACCCTTCCGCCCCAACGCGAGCCACTCGTTCGCGCACGACTGCGTTCTGGCTTCGCCTTGCCGCTGCGCTTGTTGTGATGTCAGCCGTGGGGTTGCTGCTGCTCAAACACCTGTCGCCGGAGGATCCTGTCGGCCCGGCGGATGCCATCCTCGCCACTGTTACGCAGGTCGAGGCAGAGGTCGTTCTGAGCCGTGGAGACGGCAGGATTCCGGTGCGACCAGGCTTTGTCGTGCTCGATGGCGATACCCTCGAAGTCTCGCCCTCCGCGTTGGCCGTTGTTGTGTATGCCGACGGAACCAGGCTCGTCCTGAACTCGAACACCCAAGTGAAACTAGGCGGAGCAACCAAGCACGGAATGTCCGGGTCGAAACTCGTTGCACTCGATCATGGCGAACTGACGGCTCACGTGCGGAAACAGGAGGCGGGACACCCGCTCAGAGTGCGCACGCCGACCGCCAGCGTCACCGTTCGTGGCACTCGGTTCACGGTGTCGTCGGAGCAAACATCGAGCCGCGTGGATGTCATTGAGGGCAGGGTGGAGCTGAGGCGCACGGAGGATGGTGCCTCGGTCAAGGTGGCGAAGAGCGAGTTCGCCGTGGCGTTGTCGGAAGGTGATCTTGTTGCCGCCCCGCTTCCGCCTCGAGTAGCCGATGGATTGGTGGCGCTGTATGGGTTTCACGAAAGCGCGGGCACCGTGGTCCATGACATGTCCGCCGTCGGCCAGCCGCTCGACCTCCAGATCAACAGCCCGGATGCCACGACATGGCTTCCCGGAGGGGGGCTGCGGCTCGATGGCCCGACGGCCTTCATCGCTAGCTCGGCGCCTGCTCAGAAGATTTTGGATGCATGCCGCCATACCAACGAGTTGACCATCGAGGCCTGGGTCGCCCCGTGCACCGTCAATCAAATTGGCCCAGCCAGAATCGTGACGCTGTCCCGCGATACCCGTTGTCGCAACTTCACCCTCGGGCAGGACGGCAATCATGATGAATGGCCGCCGAGGGGTGGCACTCGTTTTATCGCTCGTATGCGAACAACGCACACCGGAGCGAATGGCCTGCCGCATCTGAAGACGGCAACGGGCTCAGTCGTCGCCGACCTTGTGCATCTGGTCTTCACCCGCAGCAGCGATGGTGCCACACGCATCTTCATCGACGGCGTGGCGCGTGCGAAGGGGGAGATCAAGGGTGACTTCTCGAACTGGGACTCGAACTACCATTTCGCATTGGGTGATGAGTTCACTCATGATCGTCCATGGCTGGGAAGCTACCACCTCGTTGCAGTCTACAGCCGGGCTCTCACTGCGGAGGAAGTGCTCACGAACTTCCGCGCGGGCAAGACCCACCGCTAAGAAGTTCTCGCGGTCAGTGATAGGTGATCGGTCATCAGTTACCGGTATTCTTGCGGTGCAATTGGTGTTCTTTTTGGGGTAGGCCACACCGATCATCCGTGTCCATCCGCAGTTCTCTTCCTGCCTTGCCCTCCTTGGCGTCCTTCACCGATCTCAAGAAGACGCACACGAAGTGCCATCCTCGGGAGAGGGACGGGAAGGATTGGGATGGCGGAAGGTAACCCCTCAGTCTTATGGGGTATCACCGAGGATGGCGAACACCAGCGGCA
>JAGLDW010000942.1 GCA_023145395.1 Lentisphaeria bacterium
CCCCACGTAACTGAGGCGTTACGGCGGAAGAAAGCAGTGACTTGCGGAGACATCGCGAGGACTATATTGTACATAGTCATATAGATGCAATGAAGAAACATATCACATATATCTTGTCTACGCTTTCGCGAAGAGTGAGGCAACCGACCTCACATCCGATCAGAAGAAACAGCTGAAGCGCCTCGTTGAGGCTATCAAGCGGGAGTATACACGATGAAGTCTGAACTTTTTGATGAACTCAAAGCCGGGCTGGAAGAGGCAGAACAGCACGCTCGGGGGAAGATCACACTGAAGAGTACGACTGTGGCAATTCCGCCCCCCCCCGGAGACGTGCTGCCGGCAGACATCGTCCGGCTTCGGAGACGGATCGGCGCAAGTCAGGCTGTGTTTGCGCGCATGCTCGGCATCGCCCGGGATACGGAAATCAGCTGGGAACAGGGACGGCGCAGACCGTCCGGTCCGGCGCGCCGACTGTTGAAGATCGCGGAACGGAAGCCGGAAATCCTGTTTGAAGCCTGAGCCGGCGCAGACATGGCGTGAGTCATTTTCTGCCCGGCAGCCCTATCTGGCCGTTACGGATCTGGGTGCCTCCTTGAGGAGATTCGGGGTCACGCCTACGAACAAGACTCTTGGGTGTCAAATTGGGGGCTCGAGGTCGGTACTTGACTTGCAGCTTGACGGATATTGCAGCCCTCCTGCCTCCGAACATCCGTGTCCATCCGCAGTTCTCTTCCTGCCTGTCCTCCTTGGCGTCCTTGGCATCTTGGCGGTGAGATATCTGGCTCTCCTCCTCGCCACCACTCCCGAATGTGAACGTAATCCCCCGGCGCGAGATCCCGTTTTTCGTGCTTCTGGAAATGGTACAACTGCGAATACGACATGGGATTCGGGCTCGAATTCCCCTACCCGATCCGGATCTCGAGTTCGCGGTCGGCGCCGCTGATCGGGAGGGGGACCCACTGTCCGGATCGCCGGTTGGACACGTGGAATCCGACGATCATTTCCAGGGCGGCCAGACCGTCTTGGCCGGTGCTCGCAGGTGTGCCCCCGTTGTTCAGACAATTCACAATGTCCAGCACCGCGAGTTCCATGGAGTTCGGGTGATCAGCGGGGGTGGACATCAAGCGCGTCCGGCCATCGCTGAACTCGAACTCGGCGGCGCCGCCGCGGCAGGTCACTTGTCCAAGAGTTCCCACGATGCGCAGGACAAGGGGCAGTGCGCCTTCCTGCGGAGCATGCACAAAGGCCTTGACGCCGTTCGAGAAGTCGATGATGCCCCAGCCGCCGCGGTCGCAATACTCCGGACCGCGGCAGTCCGGCTGAACCACTGGATCCAGGGTGCCGCTCACAGCCTGGGCTTCGGTGCCGAGCAACATGCGCAAGGCATCGAACAAGTGAGTGCCCACGTTGCCGATTCGCCCCGTGGACCAGTGCACCATGGCATGGCGCACGGTGCCAATGGCGCCGTCACGAATCTCGTCACGCACGCTACGCCAGAGCGGATGCCAGCGCCGATTGTGGTTCACGACCAGCAGTGTTCCCTGGTCTCGGCAGACTTCGATGGCACGATCCGCGTCGGCGAGCCGCGTTGCGATCGGTTTTTCGCACAATACTGCGCGCACGCCACTCTCGGCACAGGCGATGGCAATCTCTGCATGGTAGGGACTGTTCGTGGCAATGCCGACAATATCCAGCGTTTCCACCTCCAGCATTTTTCGCCAATCGGCATGGGTGTTGCGCACCCCTAGTCGCTTTTCAAAACGCTGGCGCCGTCCCGGATCCCGGCTGGATCCGGCAACTAGCCGCACTTGCGGGTGGGTTGCCAGCGCCTGTGCGTGCGTGCCGTCGAGATTGGCGACTTGCTGGCCGATCGCGTCGCCAGAAACCTGATCGCCAGCCCCCACAAAGCCCAGTCCGACAACCGCCGCTCTCAAGGGTGTCCGCTCCTTGCGTATTCTCTCTTGTTCCGTTTCTTGGTGGTTTGTCATTGCTTT
>JAGLDW010000943.1 GCA_023145395.1 Lentisphaeria bacterium
CGGCGACGGAGGCGGCCTGCTGCTGGTCGAGCATCTTTTCGGCCAGTGCGCTGAGCGCTGAGCTTTCCTTTTCGCCGAGCTGGGCCTCAATCTTCTGAGCGTCCGCGTTGGACCACTGGGCATTGCCCTGGGGCACATCGCCTTCCATTTGGTTGAGCGACTGCTTCAGCTGGGTGCGGCGATTAACCAACCCGACCACGCCTTGTTGGCGGACGAGGTTACGGAACTGCACCCGGGCGTCTTCGTTGAGTGCATACTGCCCTTCGGAAAAGGCGATGGCTTTCTGGAAAGCCTGGCGTGCGCCGCGCTGATCTCCGCTTTCCATGTAGTCATTGGCCACGATAATGTTTTTCCGCGCGTTATCGCCAAAAAGCTGGACGTTGCTGGTGTTGTATTCGGCATAATCCTTTGCATCGAATTTTTTGGAACCCCGCATCCACGATCCGCCTCCCTGTCCGGCGGGTGTTTCGCGATGCTGCATGGTTCCGTCAAAGCCGTGGTAGCGATATCCGCCCGGCGCATAAAAGGTCCAGCGCACATCGGTGAGCGGGAGCGCGAAGCGCGGACCGGCAAAGACGTGCTTGCGCCCAAACAACGCATGTCGGCTATCCATGGCATACATCACTTCAACCGAGGCGGTATTCCCTGCGCCGGGTTCGACCGGAATCAGGTAGCTTCCACTTTCGACCAGCGGGCGCACTGCTGTTTCGTTCACAAAGACCGACCAGATTTCGGCCCCTTCGGGCAGGCGCATTTCGAGGAAGCGCAACGAACCCGGCTCCAGCTCCATCTTCATGTTGTTGAGCGACTGGTCGTCCTTGGTGATGACCGAGTCGATCCGAACCGACGTGACCTGCGCGGGCAGCACCTCGGCGGAAGAGTGGCGCAGTACGCTGAGACCCAGCGCGTAGTCACTTTCGGTGGTGCGATAGCAGAGCACGGCGGCGGAAAGATCCCCCGCACCAAAACGGCGCGGAATACTGCGGGCGTCCTCCGGTCGGAGAAGCTCCGGCACACGGGCGGGCTTCACCTGCAGGCGTCCGCTGGCGAGCACCGCAATGTATCCCTTCTGTCCATCGGTTCCGAGCGTCTGCAGCGGGCGGATGGAGAGCTCCGAGTGGTCATGGGCGAACGGCAGCTGGTAGGCCACCTCCATTCCGTAGCGGCGCTCGACCTTGCCGTGCAGCTCCACCTCCCAGATACCCTGCTCTTCATCGACTTTCCGGACGCGCGAAACGTTGCGACCGGAGACCACCAGCGCCAGCTCCGGGCTAGGTGGCTGGAGCCGGAAGGTTTTAACGCCGGCGTGCTCAATGTCGTATTGCAGGTAGCAACGGACCTTCAGAAGACCTTCCGAAAGATCCACCCGTTGCAGCACCTCGGCCTTGATCTTCGGCGCCATCACCTCGGATTTTAGCTGGATGTTCCAGTCAGGGCGGAGCAGACGGTAAGCTAGGCAACCCTCCTGACGGATGCCCAGTTCGCGCGGGCTGATCTCGCTGACCCCATTGCGGACGGCGGGAGAGATCCGGATACCGCGCTCGGTGGTAACCACGAGAGTTCCCGTATGCTTCAGGACGTCGTCCATCCGGATGCGCGGCACGCCGAACTCGGCTTCGAGATCCGCGCCAGACCGGCTGAGCACCAGGTTCAGCGCGATTGATCCGGTGATCTGTCTGGCAAAATTGACCACGACTTCGCGGTATCCGTTGTTCACCTCGTCCCAGTGGCTGACGGCTTCGCCGGTGAGCGAATCGACATCGAACCCCTCCGGGATGCGGATGCGCAGCGCAAAGATTCCGGACTTGCTGACGGCTACGTTCAGGCGGCTGGAGAGCCGCATCTGCTCGGTGGAGACGTCCAGACTGGTCTGCTCGGAGAGCCGCAGTTCCGGTAGCACCTTGTCGGCTGCAACGCGGACGGAAAACGGCATGCGATTGTAGCGGAAGGCTCGCTTGATGGACGTTGCCTTCGAGCCGCCCAGCAACCGGACGGCATCGTCGATATTGATGCCGCTGAGATCTTCGACGGAGACAACGTCGATCTGCACGGCGTCCGACGACGCCAGCGCAATCACGCCGCGCTGCATGGCTGCATCGCGGATCGCGATGCCCTTAACCTCCGTTTGGTACGGTAGCTTTTCGCGGGCAATCTGGGCACCGATCAGCATGCGGTAGGATCCGGACGCCGGCTCCGAAAGAACGACTTCGAGCAGGCCCGATTCGGGATCGCACCGCCAGGTGCCGATCCCCTTGCCATGCACCTCGGTGATGCTCATTCCGGCGGGGACATCGAACGCCAGATTCTGGAGTTCGCCCTGGGCAATATTGAGGCGAACGTCGTGCCGCAGGCCCACCATGCC
>JAGLDW010000944.1 GCA_023145395.1 Lentisphaeria bacterium
GCGAACGGAAGCTGGTAGGTCACCTCCATTCCGTAGCGCCGCTCGACCTTGCCATGCAGCTCCACTTCCCAAATTCCTTTTTCTGCGTCGATTTTCTCAACGCGCGAAACATTGCGACCCGAGACTACCAGCGCCATTTTCGGATCGGGCGGCTGGAGCCGGAAGGTTTTCACCCCGGCATGCTCGATGTCGTATTGCAGGTAGCAACGGACCTTCAGCAGACCCTCCGAAAGGTCCACTCGCTGCAACACCTCGGCCTTGATCTTCGGTACCATCACCTCGGATTTAAGTTGGATGTCCCAGTCGGGCCGGAGCAGGCGGTAGGCTAAGCAGCCCTCCTGCCGGATGCCCAGCTCGCGCGGGCTGATCTCGCTGACCCCGTTGCGGACAGCGGGGGAAACACGGATGCCGCGCTCGGTGGTCACTACGAGAGTTCCGGTATGTTTTAGAACGCCATCCATTCGGATGCGCGGTACGTTGAACTCGGCCTCCAAATCGGTGCCGGATCGGCTGAGCACCAAATTCAGCGCGATCGATCCGGTGATCTGCTTGGCAAAATTAACCACTACTTCGCGGGAGCCGCTGCCCACCTCGTCCCAATGGCTGACGGCTTCACCGGTGAGCGAATCGACATCGAATCCCTCTGGAATACGGATGCGTAGCGCAAAGATTCCCGACTTGCTGACGGTCACGTTCAAACGGTTGGAAACCCGTATCTGCTCGGTGGCGACGTCCATGCTGGTCTGCTCGGAGAGCCGCAGTTCCGGTAGCACTTTATCGGCCACAACGCGGACGGAAAACGGCATGCTGTTGTAGCGGAAGGCGCGTTTAATCGATGCCGTCTTCGGGGGCCCCAACAACCGGACGGCGTCGTCGATATTAATGCCGCTCAAGGCTGCGACGGAGACGACGTCGATCTGCACGGCATCCGACGAGGCCAGCGCAATCACGCCGCGTTGCATAGCTGCGTTGCGGATCGAAATACCTTTGATCTCGGTTTCGTGCGGGAGTTTTTCCCGAGCTATCTGAGCGGCGATAAGCATGCGATAGGAGTCCGAGGCCGGTTCCGAAAGCACGACTTCGAGCAGGCCGGATTCGGGGTCGCACCGCCACGTGCTGATTCCTTTTCCGTGCACCTCGGTAATGCTCATTCCGGCAGGGACATCGAATGCCAGGTTCTGGAGCTCGCCTTGGGCGATATTAAGACGGACGTCGTGCAGCAGACCCACCATGCCCGGCCGAAAATCGGCCAAGGTATTGAGGTCGCAGAAGAAGCGCGATTGCTCTTGGTCGGTCTTGCGCTCCTCGGGTTTCCAGCGCAGCGAGCAGCGGCGCGAGCCGTGTGCAAACAGCACCTCCGCCCCAGTGCCATCCTGGCGGATTCGCACGGCCTCCTCCGAATGGAGCGTCCAGCCTTCGACCGGCAACTGGATCTGCACCTTGTTTTCCAACGCGGAAGGAATCCACAGATTCGCAATCCAGTCACCCTCTGAATAGTTGGCCGCCACCAGATAGTCGAGCGACACTTTATAGTCACCATCGTGCTCGATCCGCAGGACGCTGCCTGCTTCATCCACAGCCACATCGAGGCGCCGCTTGGAGGAGAGTGTGTAGTCCGTCATGATAAACCCCGGCCCTA
>JAGLDW010000945.1 GCA_023145395.1 Lentisphaeria bacterium
TCAACCTATAGCAGGACAAGACAGCATTCAGCATTCAGCATTCAGCATTCAGCATTCCACATTCCGCATTCAGCCTTTTCCTCAGGCTGAGGTTATCGTTGCAAGCGTCTGCCATCGTGCTACAGTAGTGAGTTCTCTTCATTTTCCCGTTAGTTTCGTTTTTTGTGGACGACGATGGAGAGATGGGAAGCAACGGAGTTCTCTGAATGATGGCCAACTATGTTTTTCTAGGTGCTCCGGGAGTGGGCAAGGGAACGATGTCCGCGTTTCTCTGCGCGCGCACCGGAGTCGTGCATGTCAGCACGGGTGACATGTTGCGCGAGGAGTTGGCTTCTGGCACCGAGCTGGGTGCCAGCATCCAGGTCTGCATGGCGGCTGGGGAACTGGTCTCCGACGCCCTGGTCTCGCAGCTTGTCCGCAAACGGTTGGCGTGCGAGGATGTGATCGCCGCAGGCTTTCTTCTGGACGGCTATCCCCGCACCGTGCCGCAGGCCCGGAATCTGCGGGTCGTTCTGGAGGAGTACGGCCTGTCTCTTGACTGGGTCGTGCTGATCGAGGCGCAGGAAGAGGCGCTAACCAGTCGGCTTGTCTCCAGGCGTGTCTGCAGACAGTGCAAGGCTGTGTACAATATTCTGACCAAGCCGCCGAAGAAGGCGGGCGTGTGCGACGCATGCGGCGGCGAGTTGGTCCAGCGGGGGGACGACACGCTGGAAACGGTGGCCGAACGGCTCGCGGTCTATCACCGGTCGACGGCGCCTCTGATTGAATTCTATGAAGAGTGCGGACTGCTGGTTCGGACCACTGGCGAACTGTCTCCCGCCGAGAACTTTGTCGAACTGTGCCGGGGCATTGACCTCCCTGTGGACAACGTCTGAGGGGTGGGGCATGGGCAGAGAGCAGACAGTGGTGCATTCGGAGAAGGAGATTCGCGGGATCCGCGTGGCATGCGCCAAGGCGGCCGAGGCGCTGGATGCATTGTGTGCCTTTGTGCGTCCCGGTCTGACGACACTGGAGTTGGATCACCTGGCGGAAGAGGCAATTCGTGCCACGGGGGGGAGCAGCGCGTTCCTGGGCTACCATGGCTATCCCGGGCAGGCCTGCATCTCCATCAACGAAGAGGTGGTGCACGGAATCGGGCGGGCCAACCGGGTCATACTGGCCGGGGATCTGGTCAGTCTGGATGTTGGGGTGGGCTATGATGGATACATCGGCGACAACGCGCGAACGGTTTGTGCAGGCGGGAGCCCTGATCCGTTGCGCGCCAAACTGCTTGCCGCCACGAAAGCGGCGCTGGACGCGGGTATCGCGGAGGCGCGCGGCGGGAGGCATGTGAATGACATCTCCCGCGCTGTGGAGGCGGTGGTCGTCTCAAACGGGTTCGGGGTGGTCCGGGATTTTGTCGGCCATGGCTGCGGATGCGAGTTGCACGAGCCCCCGCAGATCCCGAACTTCGCGCAGCGGTCGCGGGGGCCCCGCCTTGTTCCCGGCATGGTGCTTGCCATTGAGCCGATGGTGAACGCGGGGACGCATCGAGTGAAACAAGACAAGTCGGACGGGTGGACCGTCCGGTCGGCAGATGGCTCTCTGTCGGCCCATTTCGAGCACACTGTGCTAGTGACAAGGAACAAACCGGAGATTCTCACGTGGCCAAAGACAGTATCCGAGTAGAAGGGACCGTCAAGGAACTTCTGCCCAACACCATGTTCAGGGTCGTGCTGGATACGGGGCATGAGATCCTTGCCCACATCAGCGGCAAAATGCGACTCCACTTCATCCGCATTCTCCCTGGCGACAAAGTGATCGTGGAGATGTCCCCGTACGACCTGACCAAAGGCCGGATTACCTACCGCATGAAGTAGGATGTGTTTCGCGCCGAGCCTTTGGGAACAACTTTTTTGCGCACTTCTCATGCGTGTAGGAGTTGACGAGCTTTCAGCGTGTTGTATAGTACGGGCTCGTTTATCTATGGCATGTGCACTGCGTGCCAAGTCGGTTCGGGCGTGATTCTCACTACGTTTTGAACTGTGTAGGTTGTTGTGTCGCAGGTGGTGTGAGCCGATGTGCGCTCCGTGTAATGTGGAGTGTTTGTCAAGCCGAGAGAGTCGGAGTGACCAATGAAAGTCAGAGCGTCAGTGAAACGGATGTGCAACGAATGTCGCGTTATCAAGCGGCACGGAGTTGTCCGAGTTATTTGCAAGAACGCCCGCCACAAGCAGCGGCAGGGCTAGGCTGACGGCCATCGGGTCGTCGGAAAACAGTGACACGTACCTTCGGGGGAGCACGGAAGATGCCCAGGATCATCGGAGTTGATATTCCCAACGACAAGCACGTCGATGTGGCCTTGACATACATTTACGGGATCGGCCCCACCCGGGCGGCGGAGATGTGCAAGCGCCTCCGCGTGGACCCGGCCATGAAGGCGAGCGAACTCACCGAGAACCATATCGGCGAGATCGTGCGTATTCTGCAGGATAGCTATATGGTCGAGGGCGATCTGCGTCGGCAGACAGCGCAGAATATTCGGCGGCTGATCGCCATCGGCAGCTACCGAGGTCTGCGACATCGTCGTGGATTGCCCGTGCGTGGCCAACGCACGAAGACCAATGCGAGGACGAGGAAGGGCTCGAAGAAGACGGTTGGCGCCATTCGTGACAGATCCGCCCGTAAGATGGCGAACTCGGACTGACGCCCGTCCAATTCCCCCGTGTCGTAGCAGACGCACATAACCAGGAGATAAGCCAGCGATGCCTGAAGACGTTGCCGAAAGCAAGAAGACGCCGGAGCAGGAGCCCCAGGCGGAAGTCGTGAAAACTGTTGAGAAGCCCGCCGAGGCAGCTGCGGAAGCGCCTGTTGCGGCACCTGCGGAAACGCCTGTTGCGGCACCTGTTGCGGCACCTGCGGATGCGCCTGCCGATGGGGCTGCGGATGCGCCTGCCGATGGGGCTGCGGATGAGGCTGCGCATTTCACGAGGAGCAAGGGTGGGCGCCGTGTGTCAAGTGGCATCATCCATGTCTTGGCCACATTCAACAACACAAAGGTTGTTGTCACCGATCAGCAGGGCAACGTCCTTGCTTGGAGTTCGGGCGGCAAAATGGGCTACAAGGGTTCTCGCAAGAGCACATCCTATGTCGCCCAGCAAATAGGCACGGAAGTTGCGCGCAAGGCGATGTCCATGGGAATGCGCGAGGCGGAAGTGCGTTTGAAGGGGCCAGGTTCCGGTCGCGAGTCCGCTGCCCGCGGCATCGCCGCCGCTGGACTTGACATCTCTCTGTTGGTGGATGTCACGCCACTTCCCCATAACGGGTGCAGGCCACCAAAGCGCCGCCGTGTCTGACGGTTTTTTTGTTGCGGGCAGTGTGCGCCGCAAACATTCGCCCCGATTTCAGCGCCGGCGGACGTATCGAGAACAATGTTTTAGGAGATAAACCATGCCAGGTCTTGAAGATTTTGCCTTACCTGAGGCACTCATTAAAGACGAGACGACCGCCAGCGGCACGTATGCGAAGTTTCTCGCCGAGCCGTTCGAGAACGGTTTTGGGCACACTCTAGGCAACGCCTTGCGGCGGGTGCTTTTATCCTCGATGGATGGTGTCGCCGTGACCAGTCTGCGGATTGACGGCGTGGACCACGAGTTTTCGAGTATCCAGGATGTCGCGGAGGATGTGACCGAAATCGTTCTCCGAGTGAAGAAGATCCGCATTGAGACCGAGGGGGAACTGCCCCGCACGCTTGAATTGTCCGTGGAGAAAGCAGGTCCGATTACGGCGGGGATGATTCAGGAGGACGGTGTGACCACCGTGCTGAATCCGGAGTTGGTGATTTGCACCCTTGACAAGGACCGTCCTCTGCGGATCGAGTTTGTGATCGACCGGGGGCGTGGCTATCGGCCGGTTGAGGAGAACAAGAATGAAGACCAGCCGATCGGGATTATTCCGATTGCCAGTCTTTTCAGTCCGGTTGAGCGCGTGCGCTACGATGTGCAGGCCTGTCGCGTCGGCAATCGCACGGACTATGACAAATTGGAGCTGGAGATCTGGACGGACGGACGCATCGATCCCGAGGCGGCGCTGACCCGCAGCTCTCAGCTGTTGCGCGAGCATCTTGGCGTGTTTGTGTCTGGCGAGGAACAGTCGTCTGCGCCCGCCCCCGTCGCGATTATGAATGAAGAGGATCGTGCCCTAGTCGATTCTCTGATGGTTCCCGTGAACGATCTCGAGCTCTCGATTCGTGCTGTGAACTGCCTGAACACTGCGCAGATCCGCGTGCTTGGGGAACTCGTTGGCAAAGCGGAGGCCGAGATGCTGAAGTTCCGCAACTTCGGCAAGAAGTCTCTCAATGAGATCAAGGAAAAGCTCAAAGAGCGTGATCTGGGCCTGGGCATGGCCATCAAGGAAGAGATCCTTGACGCTGTCCAGAGGTTGCTCAGCGAACAAGAAGAGGACTGCGGCTGATGCGACATAGGAAGTTTACATTCAAGATCGGCAGGACCTCGGCGCATCGGCGCTCGCTTCTTGCCAATGCCGTGTGCAGTTTGTTCAAGTCGGGACGAATCAAGACGACGATTCCGAAGGCGAAACAGATTCGGCGGTTGGCAGAGAAGACGATTACGCTGGGCAAGAAGGGCACACTGCACGCTCGCCGTATCGCCATTTCACGTCTGCGGCAACCCGATGTGGTTGCAGAGGTCTTCAGCGAAATTGCGCCGAAATACGAGGGACGCCAAGGCGGCTACACGCGGATTCTCCGCTTGGGCCGTCGCATTGGCGACGCAGCCGAGCTCTGCTTTCTGGAGCTTGTCGAAGTCGATGCCGTCGTTGCCAGCGCCGATGGTGAAATCGCTGTCGAGGAGGTCGAGTCTGAAGATTCCACACCTGAAGTGGTGTCTGAGGAGGCGTCCGAGGAGACGGCTGAGAAGAAGACGGAAGAGTAGTGGCTCTGTCCTCCCTTGGTCGGGTTGGATGAGGCGCGAGACTATCCGGTTGATTTTGGACCCTCGGTGACATGGCTCTGCCGTGCCGCTGGGGGCCTTTTTTTGAGCTGTTCCCTTGCAGAGGCAGGCAGTTCGGATTGATGCTGCTCAACAGTATCCGGATCCTGGAGGATTCCCGAGTCCGAAGGTGAGCATTGGCTGGATGCGAGTACGCCTGGCTTGTCTGTATAATTCTCTGTCGAATGTCCACGCCGGTCGGCCCGGCTCTCCGGGTCTGGAACAGGGAGTGTACATCCAATGTCCTATGGACTGTGTGCGGTTGTCAGCGGCCTGCGGTGTGTGGGTCCCGCTGGATTCGGAAAAACGAGTAGAAGACGTTCGTTGAGTGGATCATTTGAGAAAGAATGGAGATTGGATTGATGCGTATTCTTCTAGTGACCAGCATGATTGTGAGCGTGTTCCTGATTTCCTCAAGTTCTTCGGCTGAGGGGCAGAAGAAAGCACTAAAACCCAAGCTGACAGGCGGGGCCAAGGCTCCTGCTGCAACGGCTGCCGGGAAGCTCGGGAAGACGACAAAGAAGCCGGTTGCGGCCGCTGGAAAGACAAAGATGGGGACAGTTGCGGGCGACAAGAAGAAGGACGCTGGCGAGCTGGAGGCATTGCAGCGGAAAGGTAGCGTATTGCGCAAGGAACGGGCGGAAATCCTCAAGCGAATTACGAGTGCGCAGGTCGAGGCTCGGAAGAAGCCGGAGGTCATGGAGAAGATCAAGCTTCTGGAGGAGAGGCTCCAGCAAAAGCGAACGAAGGCATCTGAGCTTCGCCGTGAGGCGATAAAACTGCGTGCCAAGGCCACTGCCTTGTCGCTGGAGGCTAGGAAAGACAAGCGGAAGGGCATGAGGGTGATCTACGAAGAGAGCATCCCGGAGATGAAGACGTTGCATAGCGACGAGGCACGCTTGACGAAAGAGGTTACTGAAGTGTCCGTGAAGCTCAGGAAGCACCGCGGAGCGGCTTCCTCGCGCACGCCGTGGGGGGTAGCGCGCAAGAGGAAGTACCCAAGGACTTTGAAGAGCACTCCGAAACGGACCGTGTCACCGAAACCGCCAGTTGCGCCTGGCAAATAGATCTCTCCTATAGACGGCTTGTGCCGATATGTCGATGCTGACCGAGGGTCCCTGCGGATCCCTCCCCCCGGGAAACCCATCTTGGGGTCACCGTCATCCCACAGGATGACGGAGTGGTGGAGTCACGGAGTACTGCTCTTGAACCTGGACAACGTTGTGCGGCGGCACCTGAGGACCACCCAGTCGGGAGTGGGAGTCTGCACTTCTAGGACCAGCTCGAGAATCTGCAACTCGTCGACTTCCAATGCTCCACTCCTCCGGCACTCCAATACTCCATGGGATCACTGTGTCTTAGGGTCCGCTATTCCTGACTGATTCCAGGCGGGTTGATGTAGTCGTGGTAGCGTTCGGCAACAGCGGCAGTTTTCGTGTCGCCAGCGTGGAACAGCACACGATATTGGAAGGCCAGTGTTTCTCCTGCCCCCAGTGTGTGACTGCCGTCGATTTCCTTGTTCTTGAGAAAATGCGAGAGCCCAAAGGGATTCGCCGTCATCAGACCATAATTGCGCACATGCCAGTAGGTGGGATGGCGAAAATTCGCGGGGTTGTCGAAGATGCAGATGCCGACAGTCTTGCCATTCACGGGGCCGTAGTAGTCGCACCAAGGAGCGCGTTTCCCCCAGGTCTCGGCTTCATTCGTGCCGCCATAGGCGTTGACGATGACGCCATGCTCCTTGGCATCCATGCTGGTGGCTACGCGGATGGAGCAGATGCCCCCCTCCTTGGTGTCTCCGAAGGTGACCGGACCATTCGTGGCGCGGAATTCAACATTGAGATCAACGAGGCGGCAGGCTGCGGGCAGGTTATACACTTTGAGCGTCCGTGCCTCTTCAAGCACTTTCTCGCCGGCCTCGGAGACCCAGTCGTTCCGAGTCCGGATTGTGGCGAAGACGGGGCCGGAACTTGCCTCGGGCAGTTCGCGCTGCACCTGTTTGGCATGCCCCCGCTCCTGATTTTCACTCCAGTTGTCGGTACCGTTCACGTCACCCCAGGCAACCCAGAAGCTCTTGTGGTGTGGATGGTCCTGCGTCTCGCCGGGAAGGTTGTCCTGAACTGGATAGCCGCGCGTGATTGGGTCTCCATGCGGGCCAATGACAGGATGAAGGAAAGGGCGCGACCACTTTGGGCCAAAATGATAGGAGGTGAAATGCTCTCCTGCGATCGCGATATCGATTCTTCCGTCGGCGGCGTCGAGCGCAACCCCGTTCGTGACCGGTTCTCCCGCTTCCACCACAAATCTCCTGGTTGCTTTGGCTGGCAGGAGGGGCAGAATCCAGCTCAGCTGAATGGTGTCGCCACAACGCTCGGCCTGGCATGGGATCTGTTCCCCCGAGCTTTCATCCCGCATGACGACGCGCTGTGGATCCATGTCCACTGCGGTGATCCGAGTAGACACGGGGCAGTGGATTCGGTCGTGTTCGCCTGCATTGACAGTGAGTCGGATCGACATTTTCTCACCTTTGTTGGATGAACGTTGAAGAAGGTGGCGGCACCGGGCTTGTCCCAGAGGAGCGAAGACTCAGAACCTCGAATCTACTGGACGAAACTGCAGGGTGCCAGTGCCTGCACGTTGCTGGGCGCATTGGTCACGGTATATTATCGGCACTGTGGTCCAATACCACGCTGGGGCCACCCGTTTCAACAATAAGTCGCACGTTTTGCACGCAGTGGGTGCGCGGGTTTGACCATGATCAACAAGGGACGAAGCATCGGATGATGGACCAGAATGTGAAACAGGGGGAAACCCCGATTGCGCCGACGTGGCTAGTCGTGCTGATGTCCGTTGCGGTTCTCAGCATGGGTACGCAGGTCCGGCTGCCCGTTTTGGCTGGGAGGATTGCGCTGGCGGATGTCGTCGCCGGTTTGGCCTTTGCGGGGCTGCTGGTCCATCTGTTCCGATCCCGGGATCGATTGCCTTTTGCGTGGCCAGTGGGCGCGGTGCTGGCGCTCTACATCCTGTCGAATGTCTTCTCGCGAAGTGGACTCACTGGTGCATTCGAGTCAGTCCAGCGTGTGGAGCAGTTTTTCTGCGGCTATCTGCTATTCGCTGCCTTTCTGAAGTATCGGGGTGAAAAGTTGCTGCCGAGGGTTCTCGGCGCGGCTGTGGCGCTCAACGTGGTGTTTGCTCTGGTTCAAGGATTTCGCTTTGGCTTCGGAGCCTCTTTGGAGCCGGCGGATGTGAAGGCGATTTCCTGGGGATTTGGCGAGGCTTTCACGGGACTGTTCCGGGACCGTGTCTCTCTTGGGGTGTTTCTCGTCGTGTCCTTGTGCTGGTTGCTGCCCTGCTTCTTTCGGCGCCTGGATCGCAAGTATCTGATTGGCGCGGGTGCCACCGTGGCGCTTGTTCTGGGTTTCGTCGCACATGGTCAGATTCTGCTTGTGGGCGCCGTCGCGGTGATCTTGGCGGGTTTTTTCTGGTCATGGCGTTGCGGCATTGCGAGTTGCTGCGGTGTGCTGGCACTGGTTCTGAGCCTTTGTCTCGGGGATTCTCGCGCCTCCGTCGTTCGTGAGTCTCTGTCTCCGATGCAGTCTGGACAGGGCGTTCTAAAAACATGTCATGTCGAGCTTGTGGCTGCATTGCGCATGGCGGGCCGAGCTCCGCTGGCCGGTGTGGGCGCGGGGCGCTATCAGCAGTTTGTCGGTGGTTGCTATGGCGAGCTTCCGAACCCAAACCGCAACACGATAGAGACGGACACGCAGTCTGGTCTTGGCATTTTGCTGGGCACGGTGGGCTTTCCCGCCGGCCTGGCATTTCTGGTGTTGCTTGTGTATGGAGCGACTCGAGCGCTCGAGCGGTTCTACAGCTCGGGCAGGACGGATGGACGTGCGCTCGGCAGTGCCTGCTGCCTGTTGCTGTTCCTGGCTTTGATGCCCTTGACGGACCCCTTGATTAGCGGTGTTGGCTGGTTCTTGGCGCTGGCGCTAGCGGGTGCGTTTGGGGTCGGGGGTGAGAAAGGGCGTGCGATCGGGGTCCATGACGTGGGGTTCGCTCACGTTCTGGCGTGGGGCGTTGGTTTTGCCGTGTTGGTCGGTTGCGTCGCTGTTGTTCCTCAGGGCAATCCGCTCGCCCGAGTTGGCACGGTGCGCAAACCCCGGATTATGCCCCCCGTGGCACTTGCACCAGCACCGACAGGAGTGACGCCGCAAGCGGGAGACACGACTCCCCCTGCCAGCGTGAGCGGTGGAATGCCCTTGGATTTCTTCCGGGTCATTGATGCGGGGGATGCCAAAAGCGTGAGTGCGCCGGCTGTGAAAGCGAAGGACTCTCTCGCCGCAAAGCAGGCCATCATCGACATTCCCGACAAGAAAGGAGTCCCGCCGGAAGGTGAGGCACCTGCTATGAAGCATGGCGGCGCGGCCTACGACCTTGTGACACCTGCTGCCCTCTCCTGCAAGATTTGGCTGCGTGTGTGGTGGGAGGGATCGTGCGGAAACACGATTTACGTGCGCCTGGGCAAGGAGGGGACGCCAGTGGTGGTCGGCAACGATGGCACGTACAAGAGCTGGCATTGGATGGAGACGCCGAAACCAATGGCTTTAGTAGCTGGTTCGCAGGAGTTGTTCCTCCTCAACCGGGAGGATGGGGTTCGAGTGGATCAGATCCTGATCACCAATGACATGGAATATGTTCCTCAAGACATTGAGGAAGAATAGGGCGGCACCACGGCTGTCCGGAGGCACCAATGCGTTTTCTGACTTTGACTGGCATACTATTGTGTACCCTCAGCGCAGGCGTTGTGGCGCGTGCGGCCGACGACGAACCGACGCTTGAAGGCCTGTCCGCAGCAGAGTTTCTGACTCAGGTTCGGCGTCCATTCCGACAGGATGCCTGGGGCGAGATTACGGGACAGGTCACGCATTCCTCGTCAAAAGGAAGGCACAAGGGAAAATTGCGGATCCGCCTGACCTTTTCGGCCGAATCCCTGCATGCGCAGATCGTTTTGAATGAGAAGAATGTCTACGGATACGAGCAGGTGCATGGAACGCTGGGAGCCAAAGCGAAGATCACGTTGGATCTTCCCGAGGAGGAGATCAAGCCTGGGTTGTTTGAGTTCGGTTTGGAGCCCGAGGACATCTCGTTCGCGTTCGTGTATTGGGATCTGCTGCGTGAATTCCCTCGCGAGTCGTATCGTCACCGCGATTGCCGAGTGATGGAACTTCGCCATCCGGAGGGGAAGAAGGGAACCGTGCGAGTCTGGTTCGAGGCATCTCGCGGCTTCCCGCTCAAGGCGCAGTGGTATCGCCCCGACGAGCAGAAGCACTGGCGGTTGCTGGAGCTGAAGGGCGCCAAGAGGCATGCCAAGAAGCTGTGGTTTGTGAAGGAGATGCGGATCGAGGGCGACGGGTGGAAGACAAAGGTGCGTTTCGACCATGTTGAAATCAACCCGGTCGAGGACGCGGTGCCGACTGCTCCTGAAG
>JAGLDW010000946.1 GCA_023145395.1 Lentisphaeria bacterium
GCATCGAAATCATCCCCCGGCAAAACATCGGCAATGGTGGCGAAAGGATCGTCTGGGGCCGCGTCGATAATGTGCATCTCCCAGGCGTCGAGCATCCCGTCGCCATCGGAGTCGGGGTCGGGGGTGGTGGTGGCATCCCGTATCGTCATGGTGTGAACCGTATTGGTGCCGAGCACGGCATTGGTGGGGCCAGCCAGCTCGAGCACGACAGTTTCGTCGTCTTCGGGGTTCGCGTCCGTGTAGATCTGGAGATCCGCTTGCGCGGTCGTCTGACCGGCTACGATCGTGACGCTGCCGACAAGCAATTTAAAATCAGGCTCCACCCGATTCTGGTCCGGAATGGCGGTGCCGCCGATCACCGAGATCCCGATCGTGGTGTCAAGCGGGGAGATGGCATCTTGAGAAACCTCAACATGGACAGTGCCATCGTTTTCATCGACCTGGCTTAGGGTGAGAGTGAACTGCATTTGCGGCAGAGTTTGAACCACAATCTGGGCGGAGGGACTCGTCGCCTGCCCGAAGCCATTGGACACGACGCAGCGGTACTCGCCAGCGTCTCCGTTGGCGGCGCCGGGGATGACCAGCAGCGAACTTGTGGCACCAAGGATGTCCACTCCGCCCTTCTGCCACTGGTGGAAAAGGGTGGCGGAACCCGCGCTGCCGACAGACAGGGCGACCGACTGCCCCACGAGCACCGTTTGGCTTGCGGGCGGTGTTTCCACGGTCGGCGCAAAGTTGGTGAAAAGGAGAAAGCCCGGGGTGACGGTTGCTCGAATCGGAGCGATGAAGCCGTCCTGGAAGGCACCGGTGCCGCCATCATAGCGCAGGACGTTATCCCCTGTTTCGTCGGCCACGTAGAGGTTTCCGTCCGGCCCGAAGGTCAGTCCCGCTGGGCGCCCGGGCTGAGTCCCGCTGGTGAACGTGTCAATGTAGGCGCCGCTCAGACCCTCGAATCGAAGCACGGCATTGACGCTGCCCCGGCTGGAAACATAGAGGTCTCCGTCCGGACCAAAAACGAGGTCGGGCGGATCAGCCAAGTCCGAATCCTCGGCAAATACATCGAGGAACGAGCCGTCTGCGGAGTCGATCCGGACGATCTGATTCGTGCCGCTGTTGCAGACATACAGGTGCCCGTCGGGACCGAAAACGATGCCGCGGGGAGCATTGAGTTCCGAGGCTGTCGAGAACACGCCGAGGAGCGAGCCCGTTGCCGCGTCCAGGCGCAGGATTTGGTTTGCTGTGCCGTTGGCCACGTACAGACCGCCATCGGGTCCGAATGTCATGCCCTGCGGCCCATCCAGAGCGGGAACCGCACTGAACTCCTGGAACCCTCTGGTGCCGGACACCCAGCGATAGATCTTGTTGCTGGCGGAGGAGGCAAGGTAGAGGCTGCCGTCGGGACCGAACATCATCCCCGCAGGCCCGTCCACACCCGCTCCCGCAGCCAAGTCGTCCACGAACTCGCCAGTGTCGGCATTGAACCTGAAAAGCCCGTTGTTGGCGCCTCCGGCACCGACGAGGAGATAGCGGACATCGGGGCCTCCATCACTTTCCAGAATGGTGTGGGTATGCCGAATCGGCGCACCTAGAGTGGCGTTGACGGGGCTGGACAGATCGAGAATCACGGTTTCAGACGCTTCGCCCAAAGCATCATCGACGATGGCGAGGGCGATGGTCTTGGTGTCTTCTCCCTCCGCGAACACGAGTTGTGTCCCCGGAAGTGCGAAGTCCGCAGGGCTTTCGGCCGTGGAACCACCCGCGATGCCATAGGTCACCGTGACGCCGCCCGCCGGTGCGGGCTGGTCCAACTTGACCTCGATGTTCACCGGGGTAGTGCCTTCGTCGCCTTGGGAAGCGGTCTGGGCGAAGGTGACAATGGGGGTGCCCGTCTCGGAGCGGACGGTGATCGTGACAGCCTGGGCGTCGTTGGCGCTGCGGTCCGCGCTGTCGTACGCGGTGAAGATCACGTGATAGACACCGGTCTGGACCACGAGAGGATTCCAGGAAAAACTACCAGTCCCATTGCCATTGTCCGTGAATGTGGCACCTCCCGGAAGCGTGTCGATCTCGAGGGAAGGTGTGGCCCCATCGGGATCACTTGCCTCGACGAGGAAACCCAGGAACTGAGTAGCCTGCACGCTTTTGTCGGCAATGAATCCGAGAACAGGCGGCTCATTCTCGCGAACCGGAGCGCCGTAGACCACAGTGTAGAGGTTGTCGCCTCGGTCCGCGCGTGATCCCTCTCGGTTGAAGTCGAATATGTTGATGTAGTAGGTCCAGTTCCCATTCCTGTCGGACGTTTTCGAGAGCCAGGCATTTTCCGGTTTCACCGTCTTGCCATCCGACCGCTCCACATAGGCGATGGCCATGGTGCCGGCCTGCGGGTCCAACAGTTTGGCAAAGAGGAAGGCCGCCGGAGCGAGCGGCACGTTCATTTGATACTCTAGATTGCCGCGCCCGGGGGCGATGCCCGAGTCCTGTGAATAGTCGGTGACGGGATGATCGCCACCCTCGGATTCGTACACTCGGAGAAAATCGTCGTCCTTGACCAGGAAGTCGCGGGAGTTGTCGCGTCCGTTGAGGTCCACTAGGACATCACGAACGAGAAGATGCGTGTGGATGGGGTCCTGGATGAGACTGGTCAGTTTTCCCCCAAGTTCGTCTGCATGGGTGAACGTGGCGTCGAACTCGACGAAGGTTCCGGACAGGGATGCGGTCATGACCCAGCGGGCCACGGCGGAGTGCATGGACTCGATGTCGCCAAAATCGGCAAGCAGGCTGTTGATGGCTGGCTTCCCATTGACCTCGGTGGCATGGATCCTGAAATCTATGAGCAGGCCCAGGTCGTTTTCGATGATCTCTGGCTGGCCGGAGTCGATCTTCAGGCTGCGCGCCGGACCGTAGCCCGAATTGGTGATGCGGACCCCGAGACTGAACGGGATCTCAGGCTCGGTTTCCTGGGTGAACGGGTCGTCGCCGTAGACCTCGTGAGGCAGAAAATAGTCAAGGGTCAGGGAAGGCATGGGGCGGACGAAAATATAGTCCGGGACCACCTCGGTCTCGTTGTCATCCCCCCCAAGATTGTAGGAGAGCTTGGCGCCCACGTAGTACATTTGGCCATTTGGGTCCTGGCCGCCCGTGCCCGGAGCGGGAATAATGAGCCAGGTGATGCGGGCCTCCACCCCCGCGCCCACGGTGCCGGTCCCATCGACTCCGGAGACGTTCTCAAGCGTATCCACGCGAATGAAAAACGAGGCGGACGTATGGTCCGGATCCGAGGATGCGACCACCGGGTTGCCGTCGGCGTCCGTGAACAGGACCTCCACGCCCAGATTGGCCATGTCCATGTTCGTGCCGTTGGTGATCTTCATCCGCGCCTCGAAAGCCTGGCGCTCGAGAGTCAGCTCCTGCTTGATCTCGATCTTGACCCGCGCACAGAGCGAGTCTGCGGCCATGGCAATCGGTGAAACCAACAGTCCCGATATTGCCAATGCGGCCAGGATTGCGATGAGTCTACCGTTCTTCATAAGAGGATGCACCTTTTCTGCGCGGATCGAGTAATTTTTGCTGTCCGCACTTCGATTTGCTTCGCCTCGTTCAACACCCAGTGGGAATACTACTTTTCCCCGGCTGCTCATGTTTTGGGAAGGGGTCACCATTGCGGGGGCACCATGAAATTCCCCTGCCGGCGATATCCCGCATAGTGGAGCTGGGTCAGTTCACTGGCATAGACGCTAAAACTGTTACGCTGACTATTCCACATTTTCTTCAAGTCGCCGGGCTTGGTTCCGAGAAGGAACCTCTGGCCGCGATCTATGCCACGCTGCACCCATTCGCGATTCAGCTTTGGGGTCCAACGTGGCGTGCGCAAAACGTCATAGCCCGGGTTGTTGAGGTATGGGTTGACGTCATCCAACCGGCCCAGCACTTTAACGGGTGGGCGGCAGTTCTTTGCCATCTTACTCCCAGCTTTTCCCGCTACATTCTTCGCTATGGCCCGTTCCCCAACCTCCTCGATCACCTCCTTGGCGACCGCTTTCTTGGTTGCGGTTCGCTGTACGGTCTTTCGCACTGTGGACTTGAGAAGTCCTTTCCCCGCGACCTTGGCCACCGTGTAGAGTTTTTTGGCAACAATGCCCACGCCAACGGCCTCGAGCCCAGCCATACCGAGATTCGCGATGCCGCCCACAACACCCCAGAATCCGCCCGTCTTGAAGCTCCGATAGGCATCACGCAAGGAACCGTACACGGGGATGAACCCCGCCCAGTCGACGCTCTTTAGGCCGTGCAGCCCCCATGGGTCTATGTAGGCCATGGGATCACCGTAGGCATAGAGGTACAGGTTGATCCCATCCCCCAGCGGGTCGATGCTCAGATAGCGCCCAGTTGCGGGGTCGTAGTACCGGGCCCAGTTGTAGTGCAGGCCAGTTTCCGCGTCGAAGTACTGTCCAGGGAAGCGCAGGTTGCAGGTGACGATGTCAACATCGACGCGCGCGGCGCCAAATGCCTGATAGACAGCCGACCAGACCACCAGACCGCTAGTGGCGGTGAGTTTCTGGGGGGTGCCCATGCGGTCGTTCTGGAACCAGTAATAGACACCGCTCTCGCGCAGGAACAGGGGGTTGGTGGACCAGGCGTTGCCGGGAGCGTAGCCGTACGTCCGCAGTTCGGTGCCATCGACGGCATATTCACCGGCCAGTCCGAACCGGGAATAGTGGAAATACGTGCGAACTCCACCCACCTCTTTCCACAGACGACGACCAAAGGGACCATATGCGTACAGCGCAATGACCTGTCCGCCGAGACCATCCCGCACTTCGACGAGGCGCCCCTGCGTGTCGTAACGGAACTCGAAGGTCGCGTCGGGAGTCACCCTCTCAATCATGTTTCCGTCATCGTCATAGTTCAGTTGGACATTGCCGGCGTCGTAGTCCAGAAGCCGATTGTCGCGATCGTAGTTCCAAGTTCCGGTGGTGCCGGCGGCAGTCAGGCGGTTCCCCACGGTGTCGTAGGTGTAGGCTTCGTCGTCGCCGTCGGGATTGACTACGTCCACCAGTCGCTCCAGGTCATCGTATTGATACGTGTACGTGCCGTGTTCCGTGTTCTTCTCGAGCACAGCGCCGTCTGCAGCATAGGCAAGCGACCGGGTGAGGATCGGACTCTCACCCGGATCCTTGACCGAGAGTTCCCGGAGCCGCATGAGGGGGTCGTAGCCATGGGTTCTGGCAGTTCCGCCGGGCAGTGTCATGGCTGCAACACGGTCCCATTCATAGCTGTTGTAGGTGACGTCTCCCTGGCCGGGAATGGAGATTCCACTCACGCGGTTGCCGGCATCGTAGGTGAAGGCATACGTGATGCCGTTGGGACCGGTGTAGGACGCGAGCAGGCCATTCTTGTGATGGGTGTAGGAGTCGGTGAGGACGAGGCCATTTCCGTAGTCGATGGTTTCCTGCGCGAGGCGCCCCAGCTCGTCGTATGCACAGCCAATCGTGGTGGTGCCGTCGGTGACCTGGGTCATCTTGCCGTTGGCATCGTGCTGGAACTCGACAGTTTGACCGGGGACGGTTGCGACGCCGTCGGGATAGTACTGGTAGCTTTTCACGTTTCCGCAGGGATCAAGCAGAGCGACCCCTTTCCTGCCGCTGGGGGCGGTTCGGGTGACCTGATAGTAGACATCGGCCAGATCCGTGGCGGTGTCGTAGGTGTAGCTGGTGGTTCGGCCCTCGGGGGTAGTTTCGCGGATGACGCGTCCGACACGGTCGAACACGGTGGTTGAGACCCCTCCGTTGGCATCCTTGACCGCCGTGACCTGGTCCCGGTTGTTGTATGTGAACTCGGTGGAACTGCCATCGGCGGCCCGAGTCAGAACCAAGCGGTTTAGGGCGTCGTATTCCGCCTCGCTCCGCTTTCCCTGCCCATCTTCGGTGGCCGTGACATTGTCGTTTGCGTCATACTCGAAGGACAGCGAACGCAACACGGTGTCATCGACCGGGTCCCGAACGACCGTCCGCGTCACACGCTGGAGCACGTCGAACTCGAGGATCTTGTAGAAGGTCGGATAATCGGTGCGCACAACCTTGGCGGAGGTCGCCGGCGTGGTGGCGGTCTCACCGTAGTGATAGGCAATCACATTGCCCGCACCGTCAATCTCGCGGACGACACGCCCCTCGTTGTCGTATTCATAGCGTTGTTCGCGCCCTTCTTCGTCGGTGAGCCGAACGGGCATGGAGTCCGCGCGGTATTCGGCGCCGACACTGTTTCCTAAGGGATCAACGACGCCGAGCAGATTGTCATTTACATCGTAGGAGAACGTCCAGGTGCGATTAAAGGCATCTGTGAGCGAGGTAAGATTTCCGACCTTGTCATACCCTCTTGAGGTGGTGTGAGCGAGGGGATCAGTCGCGCTCTCGGGGCGGCCGTATTTGTCGAAGGTGAAGGTCCAGACCTTGCCGATGGCATCTGTGCGCTGGGTTGGACTGCCGAGGACATTGTGTCCGGAAAACTCCTGGCGGTTTCCCTCCGGATCGACAACAGCGGTCAACTGTCCCAGAGCGTCGTATTCGTACGTGTAGATCACATCATCCGCGGCGGAGACGCCCTTCAGCGTCTCGGTCAGGACTTGTCCAGTGGCGTTGTAGGTGATCACGGCCACGCGCTGGATCGGAGTTCCTTCAGCCTGGACAGTCCGCACGGGCAGGCGCTCCGCATTGTATTCCGCAGTGGTCACGTTCCCCCGCGGGTCGGTCGCGCGCAACGGCAGGTGGGTGGCGGCGTCGTAGAGAATCGAATAGGACGTCCCATCGGCATAGACCACGCCCGTCAGATCGTTGAACTCGTTGTAGAGGTACGTCGTCCGGTTCCCCTTCTCATCCACATAGATGCGATTGCGACCGTCCTTCAGGATGGTCTCGACAGTGCGACCATTGATATCGGTGCGGGTGTGCGAGCCGTCCTTGTCGTACCAGTTCTCCTCGACCATGTCCGCGGCATCGATGGTGCGGGCGTAGTACTCGTGTCGTGCCGGATCGTAGTCGAACTGGAAGGTGTAGCCCTTGCCGTTGTCGCCGAGCACGGACGTGACATCGCCGTTGCTGTCGTAGGCGACGTTGGAGTGTCGGCCCTCGGGGTCGGTCTTGCGGGTGATCTTTCCATCCGCGTTGTACCGGTAGGAAGTGGTGCCGCCCTCGATGTCGTCAATCTCCGTGAGCCGCCCGGCGGTGTACCGATAGGCCACGCGGTTGCCAGCCGCATCCTCGGCCGCGGCCAGAGTTCCGCCCCCATCGTATTCCAGGCTGATCAACAGGCGATCGTCCTTGTCCGTGATGGATGTCAGCCGTCCGTTGCCGTCATAGATGTATTTGGCGACCGTCAGCTGGGGCATGCCGGAGGCGATAATCCGTCCGCTGGCATCGTGGAGTTCGAAGTTTCCGAACTTGTCCACCCATTTCCAGTTCCCGTCGTCCTGCCGGATGATTCGGAACACCCCGCTGCGGAAAATATTGCTGCCAGTGCTACCCTCGTAGGTGACTCCGTCCCGCACGATGCGCCCAACATCCTCGGGCGGCAGGACGTCCTCGCGGTCCTCGCGGCCGACCCCACTCACCAGCGAAGCCGTACCTCCGGAGGCCGCCAGGAAATGCAAGTCCTTGCGCAGCGGCTCCCAATGCCAGCGGTTGTTGTAGAAATACCGCTGGAGCCGGACCGGAGTGCCAAAGGCCATCACCGTGAGGTCGTAGATGGGATCGGCTTCGGTGGTGCCGTCCTGGAACTCCCGGAGCAATTTGTTGACGGAGCAACCCACCATCTTGGCCAGGGCACCAAGCATACTGCCAGCCTTGACGGTGGTGCACTCGGTCTTCTTGGCCACGGGCCAGCATTTTGTGCCCTTGATTGTACTCGTTGGTGGGCTGAACCGAGGTGGTTGCCACGTACCGCCACCGCCACTGGATCCTCCTCCGCCACCCCATCCCCACCATCCGCCCCAGCCGCCACCGCCGCCACCACCACCGCCACCGCTGGGTCCGCCGCCGCCGCTACCGCCGCAACTGTCTCCATAGCGGCGGCTGACGCAGGACCGGGTCGTGTTGGTGTAGGTATCGCCGTTGGCGCATTTGTAGGTGTACGTGGTCTTGCAGCATGTGAGGTACGTCGTGCAGCCGCTGCCGGACCCGCGTCCATCGTCCACATCGAGGGATTTGACGCATGTCACGCGGAAGGGGACAATGGTGAACTCCTTGGCAGGCAGACTCTCGGGGACGGTGCCGAGAAACTCGTAGGTGAAGAACTCATCGTCCGAAGGCAACACCACGCGCAGATCATCGGCGCGGATCAGGCCGTGATTGGTCAGCTTGAACTCGGTGTTGAACACATCGCCCGCCTGCATCTCGGGCAATTGCACGGAACTGGGAGACGCCACGACCACGGCCGCCGGCACATTGGTCTCGAAGGTGGCTGTCAGGACAATCTCGTACCGGTCCTCGATGGTGATGGGAACCACCTCCCACTCGACCGTGATGAGATCGTTCTTGAGGGGCACGGTCTCCGTGACGGTGACGCCGGGCTTGACCCAGATGCGCCCGATGGAGCTGTCGTGTTTCGGCGCTGTCACCTTGTACTTGTACCGTCCGGCGGGCAGATCGGAGAACAAGACCTCCCCAACCGCATCGGTGGTGGCGGTGTACTGCTCGGTGCTGACATTTTCATTCTCGATGCGGATCGACGCGTCGTGGAGCCCCTCGATGATCTGCCCGTCCCCATCCAGCGTGCCCGTGTACATGTCACTCACTTTGAAGAGCGTGTTTCCCTCGCCTGATTGGGTGACGACTGGATAGAGACCGATGTCCGTGGTGGGATAGTTCAGGGCGGAGACCCGGAGATAGAAGCTGTAGTTGCCCTCGGGCACCGTGCCGGTCGCAGGGCGGAAGGTGACGCTGACGGGCACGGACTCGCCGACCGGAATGTCCCCGAGCAAAGCGTCACCGGCCAATGTGACCCAGGCCGGTGCGGGCGTGCCATTTGTATTGACCAGGGAAACCCGCACTTCTCTCAGAGCCGCAAGACCGGTGCTTTTCACCACAAGTTGTTCGGTGGTGGTCGTATCGAGTTTCGCTCCGGTGATGAGCAAGGCCGGTGTAACCCGCAAGTTCGGAAGTTGCTCGGCGCCTGCCTGAGTCGGTGCCTGGGGAGTGAAGAACTGGCAGTTCACACGAACCTTTTTCCATTCGAGCGGCACCCGCGCGGGGCTGTCGCTTTTCACTTGGAGAATGACCGACAATTCGTCAGCGGCACTGTTGTCCGCCCAGATCTGAAAACTCAGTGTCCCCCTCTGCCCCGGCCCGAGATGTGCAATCGGATTGCTGGGGGTGACATGGATTCCCTCGGGGAAGACGCCCCCGGCCTGATCTTCCTCATCGTACGCCAGCAACACGTTGTCCACGGACGTGCCCGCACCGACGTTCACGGTGATGTTCACCTTGTACGTGTAGTTGTAGGGGAGACGAACGTTGTAGGTGGTGGGAGAAACCCGCAGCGAGTTGATGGTGAAGGTTCGTTGGAACGTCTTGTCGAGGCGGTCCGGATGAACCAGCCAGACCTTGTAGACGCCAGCTTCACCGGGCGGAGGATTGAACGAGTGGGAAAAGTCCCCATTCTCGTCGGTGAAGACGTCGAATACGCGGTCGAATCCATTCAGAGAGATGCCGAGTCTCAGAGCAACGAGAGGCACGGGGTTGTCATCCTGACGGGCCTTGGCGCGACCCGTGATCACGACATCCTCGTCTCCCAGGGAGCTGACGGGGGCGACCGAAACCACCTCGCCGTAGTACACTGTGTCAGCCAGAGAGAGCGACTTGCGGGAGGTCACACCCTCCATCACGGCTTGCGTGGCCTGGTTGCGATGGTAGTAGATCTTGTCCACCTCGACCACGAGCACAACATCATCCGGGGCATTGGACGGCACGAACAGGTCCGTGGCCACGCACTGGAAACTGCCGCCGGACGCGATGCGGGCCACAGTGTCCCCGTTGGAGAGATGGAAGATACTGTCCCCCGCGCCATGATTGAGCGCCTTCGTCGACAACACATTGCCATCGACGTCGAGCAGCTTGAACCGGACTTGGGTCGATGGTTTGGCGCCACGGGCGGTGACAATCTCGATTTCGACATCCGAGGTGTTGCGAAGCGTGAACTGCACGTCCCCACCCACGCCGCGAACGAGTTCCTCGTTCTGAAGTTCGATGGGCAGAACAGCGTCGCCCACGTACACAGAACCATCGCGGACCACCGAGATCAATTCCCCCGCGTTCGGAGCAATCTCAAGGGTGACAACAAAATTCTCCATGTCCGCGAGAACGGAGGCGCCGCCGACAATCACATCCACATCGGTCTCGCCATTGCCGGGAACCGATACCTCGTCGGAGGAGACTCGCGCGCCGTGGAAGTCGAGTTTGAGCCGTAGATGCTCAATCGGCTCCGGTGAACTGTTGACGAGGGTGAAGGTCAGTCGATTCATGACCCCGCGCCGGACGACCGTTTCGGCGGGCAGCGTGGCGGAGATTCGTGGTAGCCGGATGGAGCGTGCCAAACTGCGGTGTTCGCCCTCCACGGCCACAACGGCGTAGCGGCGCTCGTCCCCGGCATATCCGGTGTCGGTGTAGGAGAGGCCAGTGATCAGGCTGGTGTTGAGCTTGATCTCCCCCCTGCCCTGACGCGTGGCTTCGGCTGTCTCCAAATAGACATCGAAGCCGTCGATGCCGGTACCGCGCGGATGGGTCCAGGAAAGCACCGGTGGATCGGTTCGGTTGAACAGGATCCGGAGCGAGCCAACCGGCAGGAGCTGCACATTCAGGTATTGAGATGGAGCGGGAACCGATTCATTCCCGGCTGCATCGACCGCAGTCAGGGTGTAGTCATGCTGCGTGGACGATGGGTGAGGATCAACCACGGTCCCATCTGGAGCACCGGCGTTCACGCTCGGCTGAGGGATGCCGACAATCAAGGGGGTGACTCCATCCACGGTCGTGATCACGCCGTCGGCCCGATAGAGGTTGTAGGTGACCGTTTCCTGGCCAGGCGGCTCGTCCCAGAATACGGCGACCCCGTTGGCCGCCAGAACAAGCTGGAGGTTCTCCGGGGACAATGGCGGCACACGATCGACCACCACGTCCACGGTGGTGTCGGGATCACTGAGAGATTCCTCAGCGTTCTCCTGGCGGACTGTGACCACAGCGTAGCGATAGGTCCCATCCGTGTCGGGACGATCCGTATAGGTCAGTTCCCCATTCGTGCGGGCAACCACCACCCACTCGGCACCCCGCCGATCCAGGAACTTGCGCCAAATCTCGTAGTCCGCAGCATCCTCGACAGGCACCCACGTCAGGAGCGCGTAGCCATCGGGCAGCGAATCCCCCGTGATCTTGGACGGCGCCAGCAAATTCGGCAAGTCTCCCTGATACACTTCGAAATCGTTCTCGGCCGTGATGCGCGAGCCCACATTGTCCAAATCGTCCGGTGCGGCAAAGAGGAATACAAGGTGTTCGGACGCCAGGCCGGCGGCGGCAGGAAGTGTGAACGTGCCACTCCAGGAGAGACTGGTGACCTGCAGGACATTCGTGATCGAGATGGGTGCTGGAGACGTTTGAGAGAGGGTGTAGCCGAACAGTGGAACCGTGCCGCCCTTGACCGCTTGATCGAGAACGAATGTCGCAGTCACGCTGACGGGAGCCAGCGCATCGTTGTGGATAGGCTGTCCAGGCTGAATGGCCAGACCGGTGACTGTGGGGCCATCGGTGTCGATTTCGATCGTGGCGCCAGCATCGATGGCTGTGCCGCGGTTGCCAACTGCATCGCGGGCGGACATGACCGCGAACGCAGTGCCCGTGGGTGTGGATTCCGTGATGGCAAACGACCCGGTGTACACTTGGTCGGACTGTTTGAGCAGGGGGACGGATATGGGGATCCCCCCGTCGGGGACAATGCTGAAAAATGGAGCGGCCATCAGCGATTCGTTGAGGGTGACGGTCACATCGACCAGGCCAGGCGCCATCCGACCCGTGGCGGGATCGGAATTTCCGTGTGGCGCGTACTGGACGGTCATTGCTCGGGGGCCCGCGCTGTCCGACGCCGCAGCGATTTGTTCGGAGAGTATGCCCTCGGTCTGCGCCAGGTTCACCATGGTCGCCCGGTAGTAGTACATGGCGTCATTGTCGGGCAGATCGTCGTAGGAGGTGGCGGTGATGAAGCCACCGTCGTTGACCAAGGTGGCGGTGCCGATGGTCGTGAAAGGTGTTGTGGACCGATAGAGGTTGTACCCCTTGATGGCGCTGGCATCCGGTTTGCGCCAAGTGATGCGGACGATGCCCCCGGTTCGCGATTCTGCCTCGATGTTGGCCGGGGCAAGCGGGATGCTCGTATCGAGTGTGACCACAGTCTCGACGGTCAATGGTCCCGTCCCTCCGCGGTTGACCGCAGCGGCCTGAATGCGGTTTTCCCCCTCCGCAAGCGTCAGCGTTGTCGAGAACCTGCCGTTGCTCCCTACCGGAGACACTCCGCGTGACGTCACGGGAGTGCCGCCCAGGTAGAGTTGAATGGAAGTGTGCAGAGGGCCCGTTCCGGCCACCGTGATGTCGGGCGTGTTCACAAGACTGCCGGATGCGGGGGCGGTGACCACCGGAGTAACCGCCGGGGCAAGCAACTGCACGCTCAGGTTGAAGGTGCTCTCGGTGACATTGCCGAGAGAATCATAGGCTTTCACAGTCAAAATGTGGATGCTGTCCGTCGTGTCCACAATGTTCCAGTAGGCGGTGTAGTCGTCCTTCCCACTGGTATCGACCGCGAGCAGCACGCCGTCGATGTGGAACTCGACCCGGCTCATCCCCGAGGGATCGGATGCCTTTGCCTTGAATGTGCCTTCGGTCCGAACCAGCATGCCTTCCGTGACAGGCGCCCCCGCAAACTTGATCTCGGCAATGGTCGGACCAATCTGATCCGGCACGGGAGTGGAGGTCACGGCGGCCACAGTCTTGGTTTCGCCGCCGGATTTGTTGACTGCGGTCACGGCGAAGTAGTACGGTGTGAAATTGGTCAAGCCGGCGACGGCAATGGAGGTGCCGCCGGTGGTCCTGGCCGGCGTCATGCCCGTCACATCGGTGAAATCCGCAGTGTGAGCATACACAGCGTAATGCGCGACGTTGCCCGTGGGTTGTGCGGCGTTCCAGGAGAGAGTGACCTTGCCATCCTCGGGCGCAGCCTGCAGGTTGCCGGGGTTCGCCATCAGCGTGTAGCCGACGAGCGAGACTCCCGTGCTCTCGTTCCCATCGCCATCCCGAGCCGTGATCTTGATGTTGTAGGCGGTCGCGAACTGCAGGTCTTCGATGGCGACCGAGTCGTTGGCCGCAGGCACGGTGAGGGTTTCCCGAGCCTCGTTCACGGTGACTTGGTAGTCGGCCAGATCCGCGTCGGGATTGGCCGAATGGAGCCAAGTGAGAACCAGACGCGTGTCGAAGGCAGTTGCCTTGACATTGGTTGCATCCGGCGGGGCGACCACATCCTGCGTGACGACCGCAATGGAGGTGACATCCAAGTTCGCATTCTGCTGCGAGTCGGTGGCCACGACTGCGAAGTGGTAGGTTTGATTCCGCAACAGACCTTCGACGACAAAGGTCTTTTCCCCAGCCTGGGTGTTGCCCGCGGACACCGCTTCGGAAACGTTGGTGAATGCCGTGGTGCTCTGATAGACAGTGTAGAACAGAACATCGTCGCCGTTGGCGACTTCGTCATAGCTGGCCCAGTTCAGCAAAACACGCGTACCGCTGTCCGCGCCGTCAACCGTCACGGTCACGGGGCCCGGCGCTGTGTCGTCATAGGTGATGACGCGAACCGTGGGGGGGCTTTCGTTCCCGGCTCGGTCCCGCGCAGTGAAGGAGAGAGTGTTCGCGCCGTTCTGCAAGGGAGCATCGTGTTGCCAGGCTGTTGCTGCGGAGTTCGCAATCACTTCCTGTCCATTCAGCCAAATCGCGGTGTTGGCCTCCTTCGTGCCACGCACAAGATAGTGGGCGGCATTGCTGACGGGCGGAGTGGGTTCGATCTCGGGGGCGGGCGGAGCCACACGATCCACGATGAAGCCTGAGGAGAATGGACTGGACAGCAGACCCAGGTTGTCCCGAAGCGTGGCTTCGACCTGGTATACGCCATCGAGAAGGGCGCCGTCCGGACTGAAGATCACAGTCCCCCGCGCCTGGCTCGAACTGCCCGGCACGTTCAGCCCGTCCCGAGTGAGGGCGACGGTGGATCCGTCGAGATCCAGGCCACTGGTCTCCTCGGTGTACGCGATCTCGATCTGGGTTGGCGCCGTGCTCGTGTAGGTCCCGTTGGACGGGGTTACACCAGTGACTACCGGTGGCACGGAATCGACGAAGAAATCGATCTGCACGGGAGCTGAATCGTTGCCGGCCAAATCTCGGGTGAAGAGAGTGACCTGCGAGTGCCCCTGGGGCAGGCTCAGTTGGTATGACCAGTCCCCGGCGCCGCTCGCCACCGCCTCGGAACCGTTGATCCAGACGGAGGTGCCGGACTCGCGCGTCCCCTCGACTGTCGGGTTCGTGGTGGTGACGTTGTTCTCCTCCGGAGTGACCGTGAAATTCTCAATTCCGGGATCCACAGGCTCCGTCCTGTCGATGGTGAATGTGCCAGTGTATACATCGTCTGGATCCTCGCCGGGCGTGCCGTCCGCGTCCTGATCCATCTGAATGCC
>JAGLDW010000947.1 GCA_023145395.1 Lentisphaeria bacterium
CTTGAATTCTATTCCAGAGCCCAGAGCGTTACCTCGCCGTCGAACAATGTGGCACCGCCGAAGTGCAGGGTCAAAGACGTGATGTTTGTCGTCGAGTTGCGCCAGCTGTTTGCAGCCTGCGTGGTGTAGATGCAGGAACTAGACCCGCAGGCACCACTGCTTGCAAAGGTGCTCCGGCTGTGAATCATACGGTAACGACCCGACCGGATGTTCATCTCGCCGGTGCAGAAGAGGTGGCCGTCCAAACCGGAATGAGTGACACAGAGTGGTAGTAGGTCCGTCGGGCTGCCTGTTATCCCCGTGGTGTCGACAAATGATACGCCAGGCACATGGCCGTCCCAATGCATCACATGTGGTCCGTAATCGGTGTTCGAGCCGTTCGGCCGCAGGCCGATCACCCGGTTTGTTCCCCCGACCGACAGGACTCCTTCCAGCTCGATTCGAAAGCGACGATAGGCGTCGCCGTCCAGGCCGGCGAACGTGTAGTCGCTCGCATTGCTCCTGCTCACGGAGCCGATCCTGGTCCAGGACTGGGTGATGAACTGGCCGCCGGTGAGACGGATGCTGTCGGCCACCAATCCGCCGGTGAGACGGAGGGTTCCGGTGACCAAGCCGCCGGTGCTGGCGAGGTACTCGGTGTGCGCGTGATCTCCCGCTGCCACGGTGTCCGCCGTGGTGCCGACCGGTAGGTCGGCGATGCTGTGTTCGTGCTGGCCTTCGGCCACGGTGTCCGCCGTGGTGCCGACCGGCAGGTCGGCGATGCTGTGTTCGTGCCGGCCTTCGGCCACGGTGCCCTCGGTGGTTCCGACCGGCAAGTCGGCAATGTCGTGGTCGTGCCGGCCTTCGGCCACGGTGCCCTCGGTGGTTCCGATTGGCAGGTCGGCAATGCTGTGATCGTGCTGGCCTTCGGCCACGGTGCCAGCGGTGGTTCCAGCCGGCAGGCGCTGGAACGCGATCGTGTTGCTCGCCAGGTTGATCTCGTCGACCAGCTCGTTCGGCGTCTGGCGCGTCCCTTCGCGACAAATGGAGCTCTCGCAAATTTGGCCGCTCGGGCAATCGAGATCCGAAGCGCAGCGCTCGACGCAGGTGCCGTTATCACAGATCGAGCCGGCCCCGCAGTCTGCGTCACCGCGGCATTCGTCGGTGACGGTTTTGTCCGAGCATCCAAAGGCAAGCAGGAGACAGATCCAGATAGATCGCTTCACGGTAACCCTCCAAGAATTAGCACCAGGCGCGTCAGGCACCAGCGTAAGTTGCGCGAGCATAGCAGAATGTCCACATTTTCTCGAGATGGGGGTGGGAGAATCAGGGAGGCAGAGAGGGACAAAAGCCTCTTGACAATTCGCTTCACCTAACTTACTTACTACTCAGTAAGCAAGGTGGACAGCGACCCGCGACCCACGAGTCGTGTATCCGTGGTTCAGCGAGGAGACTTGGTCATGGCCAAATCGAGCAACAGAGATGCTGCGGCAACGAAGGCAGCCATAATCACGGCGGCGGAAGAGTTGTTCGCCGAAAGAGGATTCGCCGGCACGTCAATCAACAAGATCTCCGAAAAAAGCGGGGCCTCCGGTCCTCTCATTATTTTTCATTTCAAGGGTAAGAACGGACTGTATGAGGCAGTGAAGGTGGCGATTGTCAAGCGCTACTCAGAATGCTTGCCGGCACCGCTCGATAGCAACAAGCCCTTTCATGAATCGCTTGAAAACATCGTCAAGTCGATGTTCTCTTTCTACAAG
>JAGLDW010000948.1 GCA_023145395.1 Lentisphaeria bacterium
ATCTCGGCAACCTCAACTACTGCTTCATCACCGCCCGGGAACACTACAGCCAGACAGCCTGCCTGAAAATCGTGGTCGATCTGCTCGCATCCCTGAGTGTGCACGCCCGCATATGCGACCGCTTCAGCATCTGGAACAGGGACAAGAAGATTGCCGGTTCCGCCTTCATGCTGCGCGGACGAACCACCATGGTGCATGGATGCCTGCTTGTGGACAGCGATCTGGGTACCCTCCGCCGGGCGTTGCGGACTCCGCAACAAGGAATCGAGAGCGGGGCGGTCGCCTCGGTCCCCTCCCCCGTCACGCGCCTAGTTGACTTGCAGCCCGGTCTCGCCGCAGTCACCGTGCGCGACGCGCTGCACCGACACATCGTCGAACTCGCCCCGGGATCATCCTGGCAGCATACATCCGCCGCCGATTGGCAAGCTCCTCAATTCAAGCAGGCCGTCGAACTGCGAACGGCCTGGGACTGGGTATTCGGAAAGACACCCGGCTTCACGCAGCGTGTGCCATTGGAGAACGGCAGCGAGATGAATCTGCAGGTTTCCAAGGGCAGGATCCAGCAGGCAAGTATGATACAGAACGGGAAGAGAACCGGCCTCGCGCTACCGCCAGGCACACGATATTGCCGCAACGCCATGCAAGACACCTTGACACGAACGCAGTTCACACGCTTCCCTTCCTGCCTGCAGGCACTCCTTTCCAACATCCCCGACGTCTCACCCATGGCTCCACCTCGCTAGCCCACCCCGTGCCTTCACGTCCCTTGGGAGAGGCGGCGGTAGCGGCCGGGAGAGAGACCGAAGACCTCTTTGAAGCGGCGAGACAGGTGGCTCTGGTCATGGAATCCGCAGCGGACCGCGATGGTGGCTATCGGCGTGTCGCTATCGGCCAGTTCGTTGCGGGCTTGATGCAGGCGAATGTCAAGAAGATGAGCGTGGAGTGGACGGCCCGTCTCTTTTCGCAGCGCCTGCTTGATCGCCGAACCGCTTGCACCGACCTCCAAGGCGGTGACCGCCAGAGTCGCCTTGCGCCAGTAGTTGGCTTCGAGCCAGGCCACAGTGCGCTGTGCCAGAGTCTGGCCAGCGACCGTCTCGCCCACAAGCCCAGCCAAATACCGTTCCACCTGCTTGGAGGTCCAGTAACAAAGGTCCTCCAACTCGTGGATTTCCTCCAACTCGCGAAAATCCCGAAAATGTGTGGACACGGCCTGCTGCAGGGGAGTGCCTCCCACCAAGATCGACTCGCGGGCAAGGAAGGCGAGAAGCAAGTGGACATGTGCCTTGATCCGGTCCGTGTCGAGCGATGTCGACAGCATCACACGACTAAAAAAATCGTCCAGCAGGATCATGGTTCGTTTGCCATCTCGATCACGAAAGGCGTGTTGGAAGGCGGCGAAAAGAGAGAAGTACTCCTCTGGCAGTGCGGCAGTGCTGCTGGACGCTTGAATCAGTTCGCCAATCCGGCGTTGCTGCAAATACCTCGCATGCCGTTCCTGCATCCGATCCACATCGTTCAGCCCGACCCAGCACAGTGCCTCCGAGACAAAGGACGCGGCGCCCCGTACTGCGGCCGAGGACAATTCACGCACACACTCGACCATCGAGGGAAGTGCCCCCCCCCCCCGATTGCCAAGTCGCTTGACAGCCTCCCCAGCGAAAGACGAACTGTCCTCACGCTCCCCCGTGTAGAAAAAACCACCCAGCTCGATAGCACCTTCAAGCTTGCCGCTTGGCGCAACCGGCAAGACCACAGTGTTCAACCCGGCCCAGCAACGAAAGTAGTAGGGCTCGCCAGTCTGGAACGCCTGGTGGGCACCACCAAGAATGGCCTGACGGCAGTGGACCGCTGTCCCCTCCTCCACCAGACAACGGCGGCAGAATGCACAAAAGCCATTGGTCATTTCTGGGAAATCACTCGAATTGACGGAAATGAATGCCGCACCTGTCTCCACGTGGGTGCGGCACTGGTTTAGAAGGCGCCCAACTCGCTGTTGCTGCTTGGATGTAAGCACAAGGAGATCCCCTTTCGACCGAATACTCAGCCTTGTCCGATTATACATCGGCAAGGACCATTTGTGCAACGAAGGGAGTGCAGGAAAAACTTTTCTTGCCGGGCCTAAAGGGTGTGCTCCGCCTCGCCTCGACGGCTGAAGGACAGATCGCCCAGCAGATTCCGGATCACAACAGACGCGCAGTGCAATCCGAAGAGAGACGGCATGTAGGAGATTGTCCCTTGCGGACGCTTGTCTCCAGCCTCCTCCGCCACCTCCGCCTGGAACGCTCCATCCGCGAGGCGAATCGGCAACTCCTCGGAATAGACGGCGGCAATCCTCCCGCAAATCCCGAGACGGCGCAAACGTTTGCGCACGACACGTGCCAAAGGGCATTTCCGGGAGTGCTCGATGTCCGTGATGCGAATCTCTCCGGGTAGAAGCTTATTGGCTGCCCCCATGGCGGAAACAACCGGGATCTTTCGATGCGCACACTCTGCGAGAAGCGCAATCTTCGCATCCGTGTCGTCAATGGCGTCCACCACGTGGTCCGGCACAGGTTCCAGGTAGGTTGCGACCGTCTCCACCGTCACCTTGCGCCGCTCCGCGACCACTTCCGCATCGGGGTTGATGTCGCGAATGCGCGACGCCACCACCTCAACCTTCGCGCGGCCCAAGGTGGAATGCAGGGCGTGGAGTTGGCGGTTGATGTTGCTCGGGTTCACCGTGTCGAAATCAACCAACCGGAAATGGCCGACCGCGGCACGGGCCAGTGCCTCCACAGCGGCGGATCCGACTCCTCCAACACCGCAGACAAGAACCCGGGCGGAACGGAGGCGATCCATGCCGTCATCGCCGACGAGCAAACGCTCCCGGGAAAAGGCAGCGGGATGTGCGTTTTGCGGTTCCATGCATTCACTCCGTATGTCCGAAGTGGCGCTCTACAGCGCCCGAAGAACTCGGAGCATGGCTTCCACTGCCCCTAGTTCCTGGCTGGGCGCGTCCATTTCCCAGAGCTGGTCACGCGTGAATGAGAGAGCACCGCCCGAGCCGAGTGTCAGCCAGGCAACAACGGCACCGTTCATCACGGCGACAGAATCGGGAAGTACCTCCCCCGATGCGGACTCATACGCACCCACCAGCATGTTGTCGGCCGAGCCATCCTGGAAGCGCGACAGGGCGAAATCCAGCGCCTCCCGCACGTCCTGCCGACCGTACAAAACCTGATGTGGACCGCCAAAATCGAATTCGATGGCGGCCAGATTTCCCGCCGTGTTCGCGTAGCCATGCGGAAAAATCAACGGGCTGGCAAAGCGAGATCCCTTGCGCACAAGCTGCTCGTGGAACCTGCTTGCCGATAGCGTAGCGCCAAACCGCGTCACGGTGCAGATCCCGGACCTCGTCCCACCGGCGCACCCGTGGTCCGCCAGTGCCAGCGAAGAAGCGGCCAATACAAAGGAACTGGAGGGATCAAGATACCCCTTCACCGAACTCAGGTAGGGTTTGGCGTTGAAGGAAGCCAGCGTTTCGTTGCCACCCTCGCTCCACTCGAGCAACTGTGAGCCAACCAGCGCCGCAGTGCCCGAATCGGCACCGGCCTGAGTCACCCAGCCCACACCAGCCAGTATTGCTGCCGTTCCATCCGACATTGCATGCTCCAGAAACTTGTGCGTTGCACCACCCGAAACAGTGAGGGACTTCTACGGGGCGGGAACTGCCGCTGCCGGCGCCGCACCGCCCATGCCGGGAATGGCGCCGCCCTTCTGCATGTCCTGCAGCACTTCCACGTCAGCGTAGGTCAGCGGTGCCTTGATGGCCACCTGCGTCCCATCGGCCACGCACTTCAGCGCGTTCATGAGGGGAAGTGGTTTCCCCCCTGCCGCCTGCATAAGCCCCATCCGGACCATGCCGAGCGCCATCACATCGACAATCCCCTGCACTTGCTGGGCCTGCGTGGAGTTCTCGAACCCCAGGCGGATCTGGCAGTCAAGCATCTTTTTCGCAAATACTTGCATGGCCACACCTCTGATCCCAGCCATGCCGCGGATACCAATGGCCATGGGCTGCTGTTTCTGCTCGGCGCCGACAGCTCGCTCGACAATCCAGTCGCGCATACCTTGGGTCGGAACGAAAGCCAGACGGAACTGGGCCGCCTCCGGCACGAAAGCCAGCGTCTTTTTCATGGCTATGCTCATCGGTGCGAACTTCCCCGCCAGCAGACGGTCCACTGCCGCTTTCACCTGCACTTCGTTGCCGATGTAGAGAACACGGCCACCGCCGACTAGTGCCAGAAACATCTGCAACGACTCCTGCCCGGCGGTCTCGGCCACCTGTTCGATAGCCAGGATCTTGACCCCCTCGTAATCCAGTTCGGCGACGCGTGCCTCTTTGCCCTCTCTAGTGGCGGCATTGCCGAAGGCCGTGAGAATTTTCTTGCTGTCCAGCACTTTTCTCGACTCAAAAGCCACCATGCCATTGATGGTGTCCAACTTCAGGTTCCGAGGCCCTCCGGCAGTCTTCATGCCAGCAATCACCATGGATGCCGTGAAGCGAAGAGCATCCTCCTCCACCAAACCACAGTCCGTCCACAGTTGCTTCACCTTCTTCTGCATCTCAAGCACGCCGGCTTGCTGATTCTCTTCTCCCTTTTCCTTCAGCGGCTCGAGTTCCTTCGAGATCGGGGCCAGACGCATTTTCTCCATGTCCACTGTCAGGAACAGATCCGCCGCTGGGACAAGTGCAGCGTTGAACGCCTTTCCGACCTCCGCGTCCACGGTCTGCGCAGACAGAGTCCCTATCCTCAGAAACACAACCAGAATCACTGACAAAAGTCGGTTCGTGCGATGAAACATGACAGACAACCTTTTCCTTTGATTCGACAAACAGAGTATCAACAACCGACTGAAAACCTACTTGAGGGCGGCCCAAAAGCAAACGAAGTCAGGAAAACAAAACGTTCTCTTCCACATCTCGGCGATGGTTCGGAACGATGGAAGTTCGAGCCCAACACGATACATTCGACACAGCGACCATATGGGGGATTCCATTCCCCCCCCATGATGGCGCCCTCTGAACAGAACGGACACCGATATGGAACGCCTGCAACCCGCAATCCTCTCATTGGCACTGATCCTTGTCGGCGCGGCAAGCATCCGCTGGTGGACCACGGCGCAGCCCGGCGTGGTCGTCTCCCTGCGCGAACCCACGGAGTCGGACGGCACTGCACCCGGACAGAAACCGCTTGCACCCACCGAACACTGCAACCGCCTGGTGACGGGATTCCGATCCGGAACAGGCACGCCCGCAGACTCGACGAGCCGCTGGCCAAGATTCCGTGGGGAACTCGGCACGGGTGTCGCTGCCGCTCCGGTCGAACTTTTCGACGAATGGCCAGCGGGAGGCCCCGAACGCGCATGGGAGATCGATCTCGGCGAGGGGCACGCGGGTGCAGCGGTGTTCGATGGATCCATCTACATTCTGGATTACGACGAGGAGCTGCGCGCCGACTCGCTGCGTTGTCTCTCGCTAGTGGACGGCGCGGAGATCTGGCGACGTTGGTACGAGGTCCGCATCAAACGCAACCATGGTGTTTCGCGCACGGTGCCCGCCGTTACCAAAGATTTTGTGGTGACCATCGGGCCCAAATGCCACGTCATGTGCGTCAAAAGAGAGAACGGAGACTATGTATGGGGCATCGACCTCGTCCGCGAACATGGCTCGACGGTACCGCTCTGGTACACAGCGCAATGCCCACTCATCGACAATGGAGCGGTCGTTCTCGCACCTGCGGGGAGAATGCTCCTCATGGCTGTGGATTGCGCAACAGGAGAAATACTCTGGGAAACACCCAATCCAGATGGATGGACCATGTCACACTCCTCGATCGTGTCCATGCAGTTCGCGGGCAGAAAGGCCTACGTCTATTCCGCGATTGGCGGAATTGTGGCAGTAGCTGCCGAGGAACCTGACAGGGGGAAGATTCTCTGGAAGACGAATGCCTGGTTGCACAACGTCGTCGCCCCAAGTCCGGTGCAACTCTCCGAGACTCGGATTTTCGTGACCAGCGGACATGGCGCGGGCAGCATGCTCCTGAGCCTCGTCAGCGGAACCGATGGCGCCTTCACGCTGTCGAATGCACGGGAGATTGACAAGACTGTGATCGCCTGCGAACAACAAACCCCCATCTGGCACGGCAACAGACTCTATGCGGTCCTGCCCAAGGACGCGGGCTCCAAACGCGAGCAACTTGTATGCTTTGATGGAGCACTGAAGGAAATCTGGGCCAGTGGAAAAGACCACCGCTTCGGCCTTGGTCCGTACATCGCCTGCGGAGACCGAATGTTCGTGCTCGGAGACCGAGGTGTTCTGGCGTTGCTCGACCTATCTGGGCGGCAGTACCGTGAGCTGGCCAGAGCGCAGGTGTTGAATGGGCGCGATGCCTGGGCGCCACTCGCACTTGCAGACGGATGGCTCCTGGCGAGAGACTCGAAAAAAATGGTCTGCCTCCGAGTGGGCAAAAAGAGAACGGAGCAAGAGGATGGCTGGTAGCAACAACAAGAAACTACTGGAAGGCATTGTGCTCGCGCTCCTTGTCGTCGCTCTCCTTGGCGGCGCATTCTTCGTCGGTGGAAACAGACTGACCCAGACAGAAGGAGCAGCGAAGACGCCACTCGGCACACGAGAGGTGGGCGAAGCGCTTGTGCGCTTTTCCGAAGGGGCTCCCATCGTCCCTAAGGCAACGCGCATGAGGGGCCTGGCCGCGTCTCCGGACGGCACTGTCTATCTGAGCGCAGATTTCACCGTGATCGAGCTCAGTCCCGACGGTACCGAGAGAATGCGCCATGCGCTCGATTCCGCCGCGCGCTGCCTGGCTGTTGGAGCGGACAAGCGTCTCTACCTAGGGTGTGGAGACCATGTGGAAGTGATCGAGCCGAGGGGGGAGTCAAAAAGTACAGCCTGGGAATCTCTGGGCGAACGGGCCTTCATCACTGCAATCGCGGTTGGCGCCAACCGCGTCTTCATTGCAGATGCGGGCAACCGCACGCTGTGGGTCCGCGACCTGGAGGGGCAGGTTATCCGTGATCTGGGCGGCACGCCCGGGTCGGATGCACCCAGAGTGCCCGGGACCTACTACGACGTCGCATACAGCCCAGTTGACAACTGCTTTTGGGTCACCGATGCGGGACAGCATGGTGTGATCCGCTATTCTCCAGATGGGAAGATCCTCGGACGCTGGGGGAAAGCATCGGAAAAAATCGAGGACTTCTCGGGATGCTGCAATCCCACCCAGATCGCCGTGATGCCGGACGGCAAACTTGTCACGGTGGAGAAGAAACCCGATCTGGTCAAGTTGCACACCAGCGATGGGACCCTCGATTGCGTGGTTGCGCCCCCAAAGGCCTTCATCCGGAAAACCTTTGTCCCTGATGTTGTCGCTGACGTGAATGGGCGCGTCATCGTTCTGGACCCCAAGCGCAAGCAACTCCGCGTCTTCGTGCGGAAACAAGGGAAAGGCACTCGGTGAAAGCGACGCGGAAAACTCGAAGAGACTTCATCCGAGGCGGTCTGCGAGCCGCTGCGGCGGCGGCGCTCTGCGGGGTGGGCATTCTCTCCCGAAGCGGGACGGGGGAAACACGCTGCGACAGATCCAGGTGCGATACGTGCAGACTCCGCAAACGCTGCACGCTCCCGCGTGGCAAGGACAAGCGTTATGCCGACTGAAAAACAGGACCAACCTAGGAATCAGAGACGCTTTTTTCTACGCTGCCTGGTGGGTCTCGCGGGCACAACCGTCGCGGGCTTTGCCGCCAAACGGGCCACGCCGCAGCAAACCGTGTGGCAGATCGACCCCTCAAAATGCACCAGTTGCGGAAAATGCGCGACCGAGTGCGTGCTCGCTGTATCTGCAGTCAAGTGCATACACACGTTCGAGATGTGCGGCTACTGCAAGCTCTGCTTCGGCTATTTCGAGTCCGACGCGCCCGCCTTGAACTCCGGCGCGGAAAACCAACTATGTCCCACAGGCGCCATTCAGCGGCACTTCATTGAAGAGCCCTACTACGAATACACCATCGACGAGTCGCTCTGCATCGGCTGCGCCAAGTGCGTGAAGGGATGCAACGCCTGGGGGAACGGCTCGCTCCACCTGCAGATCAAGCAGGATCTTTGCCTCCATTGCAACGAATGTACCATTGCACGCGCCTGCCCCTCCAATGCCATCGTCCGGCGCCCCGCCTCACGGCCCTATTTCGATCACGCGGCCCTTACGGAGTAGGCTCTCACCTGGAGCTCAGTCTCCCAGCAACCGTTCCGCATTGCCGTGAAAAATCTTCTCCTGAACAGGGTCGGAGAGGGACAGCTTGGCGAGCACGTCGAACTGGCTTCTGTCAAAATAGTCCCGCCCGAATAGGATGCGGTCCTGGAACTCCTCCACGAATGTGGTCGCGTGCTCCAGGTCCCGGCCAAGGGAGTTCGCCCCGCTGCCTGCGGAGAGATCGCACCAGAGGTTTGAGCAACCGCGCAGAATCCGGACTAGTTCGCCGCCTGGCGTAACGGGACCCGAGGGGTAGCTGCTCGGATCCTCATCTGCGTCTCCCGATATTTCCCGCCAAAAGCCAGGCCCATGTCCGATGAAGGTGGTGTCTGGGCACATCCGGCAGGCCGTCTCGATCACCTTCATATCCCCACCGTACCACTCGGTCCAAACCGCGATGTCCTCGTATTGCTTCGCCACGCTCTGCGGCGCGCACTGCAGATGGAAGAGGACGGGAAGTCCCAGATCGCCACAGAGACGGAACATGGCAATCGCATCCGGATTATCGTACCGGACGCGGCACTTAAGCTCGCCGTAGACTTTGATTCCATGAATCGTCGCGGCCGCTTTCACCCGTGCCCGAGCATGGCGGTCACGCGGGTCCGGCGCCCATCCCCCCACAAGGCGGTTGGGATACTTCTCAAGACCCCGCAACACAAGATCGAGAGAAGCACCGACTCCACGCGGATCCATATGCTGGTAGTAGTTTGGACACGCCTGATTGTACTCGGCCTCAGGAAGCTCCCAGGACAGTAGCCAGGTCTTGGCAATCCCATGCTCATCCATATTAGCAATGAGTGCATCGACATTGTGCCCGTGCCAGTTCGGATGGTTGTGAACGTCAATCACAGTGTGCGGAATCATGCTTTGTTTCTCCCTTGTCTCGTGGATGGTTGATTGTAACAGGCGTCTCGAAGATCTCGATAATTTCGGGTGACAACGGTTCAATGTGTGCGCGCACATGGCTGACGGCAAGTAGGGTGACCGGACGCTCCCTCCGAATTCGGAGGATCTCGTCACGGACAACGCCCACCATGCTGTCGTCCAGGAAGGCGAACGGTTCATCAAGCAGGAGAAGGTCGGGTTCGACGGCGAAAGCACGTGCCAAGTTGACACGACGGCGCATGCCTCCACTCAGCTCGCCGGGACATCGGTCGGCAGCATCGCTCAGTCCAAGCCGCTCCAACCATTCGTCCGCACGCCGACTCGCCTCCTCAAGATCGTCCACATCCCGCAACAGTGCAAGCACCACGTTCTGACGAACGCTCCGCCAGGGGATCAACCGATCTTTCTGGAAGACATATCCTGGCCGCCGAGCTTCGACGCGCACGGTCCCACGGTCAGGGCGCACAAGGCCAGCGACCACGTTCAGCACAGTCGTCTTCCCGCATCCGGAATCGCCCAAGAGGCAAATCATGCCGCCGACGGGCACCACGAGCGAAACACGCGCAAGGACGGGCAACCCGGCATAGGAAACAGCAACGTCACAAAGCTCAATCACGACGACTCCCCCCCCCCGCGCATAGGTTGGATCAGACACCACTCCAAGGCCAGCCCCACTAGGATGACAAGCAACGTCCACCCAAACAACCGCGGCATGTCCAAGAGTCGATACGCCCAATAAATGCGGGAACCAACCCCAGAATCGGCGCCGAAAAACTCCGCCGTCGCGGTGACCTTCCAAGTGACGCCCAACGCAAAGGAAAAAGCGCCCAACGCGTGACGAGACACCCCCGGGAGCAGAATGTGACGCAGAACAGACCATCTTGGAATGCGGTACACGCGAGCCATGCCCAGAAGATCACTGTCCATCGAGACGACAGCGTGCGAAATGCTTGAGAAAAGTGGAGGAAACGCGGAGGCGATAACCACGAGAACCGGAACCGTTGCGCCGGTGCTTGCCCAGACGAGCAACAGGGAAATCCAGACAATCGGAGGACAGCTCTGAACCATGCTCACAAGCGGGGACACGACGGCCATCGCCCGACGGCTCAAACCGCATGGAATGCCCACCACAAACGCCAACGCCGCAGCGATCGCAAGCCCCGCGCTCCCGCGAAACAGCGTTAAACAGAGGTGCCGCCACGTTGCACCGTCCAAAAGCAGCGTCGCAAGTTCGCGGGAAACACGTAGGGGAGACGGGACCAGGCGACTTCCACACACCCAGTTCGCTCCGGCCCAAAGCGACAGCGCGAGAGCCACTGAAAGCAGGATTCCAAGTGCACTATGGGGGCGCTGTCTAGAGGTCGGCACGAAAAGTTTCCTACACCGGCATATGTGATGATGACGTGGTCGTGACGCGCAAGGGGAGGATTGCGAGTCGTAGTCTACATGTGTCAGACACCTGCGGCAAGCTTGACAGAGCACAAGAGCGAGGGATATTCAAAGTGGTTGAAAACACGCACGCAATGACCTTTCCACCTCTCGCACAGGAGACGCACGCATGCCCTTGTCCGAATCGCCAATGGGACTCGCTCTGGTAGTCTGCGACACCATCATCGAGGACAAGACGACAGGCAAGAAGACTCTCGTGGGACTCTTCGATCGAGTGCAGACCCTGAAGCTCCCCTGCGCGCATCCCGCCATGTCCATCTTGGTCACACTGACCGGGGGCCGCGGAGACTACCCTGCCGAAGTCATCTGCCGACACACGGAGACAGACGAGGTGACCTTCTCCGCCAAGGGGAAAGTCACACTGCGCGACCCCAGGCAAGTGGTCGATCTGGTGTTCCGGCTGAACGGCGTACGCTTCAAGCATGCAGGCATGCACTGGGTCCAGTTTCTCGCCGACGATATGCCGATCATGATGCGCCCCCTTTTCATCTCGCTCCGCGAGAAAGGAAAAGATGGGAAGGATGAAAAGAAGGATGAACCAGGGCACATCGGAAACTAACAGCGAGCACCCTCCCGCATATGGCTCTATTCAAATTCAAAGTCAGCGACCAGACAGGCAAGGTCAATGAGCTTCTTATCGAAGCAGACTCCCAGGCCGACGCCACCAGACGGATCCAGAGGCGAGGCATGCTCCCCCTGCAGTTTCTGGGCGAGGGGGCGGCCGCTGGCCCGGGTGGATTCAACCTGCGGAAACGCTTCGACGTAGTCGATTTCACCGATCGTCTCGTCCCTCTGCTCGATGCGAACATCCCCGTGGAGCGAGCGCTCGGCATCGTGGGCGAAGGCATGGAGGACGGCTATGCCTCCACCCTCGTGGCGGACCTGCGTCGAGGACTTCACGAAGGACGCCGGCTCTCCAGTCTCATCCGCGACCGGGGAAATGTGTTTCCGGAACTATATCCGAATGTGGTTGAAGCAGGGGAGGAGGCGGGCGCGCTGCCTCAGATCATGACCGAGATGCGCCGGTTCCTCACCGACGCCCGCGAAATGCGGGCTTTCATCATCTCCAGCTCCATCTACCCGCTTTTCATCGTGGTGTCGGGGTTGACCATGCTTGGAATCGTCCTCGGAGTCATCGTTCCCCGTTTTGCACGTGTTCTGGTGAGCACGACAAAAGATCCATCGACTTCGACGCGCCTGCTACTAGCATTGTCCAGCTTCGCCCAGTCCTATTGGTGGATCGCACCCGTGGGCATCATCTTGGCCGGACTACTGACACTCTGGATTCGGGCGGACGAACGTGCGCGCGCAGTCTACGACGAGTTCATACTCCGCGTGCCTCTCGCCGGACGCTTGACGCTGCGAACCAATCTGGGACGAATGGCCCGCACCATGGCCATTCTCATGCGCAGTGGCGTGCATCTGTTGGAGACGGTGGAAATCGCCAACCGTGTCATCGGCAACCGCACGCTGCGGCAGTCCTTTGCCGGTCTCGCCAGCGAGTTGCGCCGGGGCCAGCGTCTCTCCCATGCCCTCGGCAACAGCAACCATATTCCCTCCTTCATGCTGCGCATGGTGGCTGTCGGGGAGGAGACCGGCGATGTCGCGATCATGCTGGAGCGCGTAGCCGACCGCTATGACGAAGAGGTAAAGCGACTTGTCAAGAGAATGCTGAACCTCTTCGAGCCAATGGTCATCATCTTCCTCGGCTTCTTCGTCGGGGGCTTGGTGCTGCTCATGTTCCTGGCTATCATGGACATGCAAAGCGGCATCTGATTCATGAGACAGGCAGACACACACCCAAAGGAGTGGAAAGTGGAAATCAGACGGAGAAAAAGGCGCAGATCCTTCACCCTCATCGAAATCATGGTGGTCGTGGTCATTATCGGCATGATCCTCGGCCTCGTCGGCCCTGCGGTCATGGGAATGCTTGGAAAAGCCAAGACCAAGAACGCTAGAAGCCAGACGAAACTGCTCAAGGACACGGTCAACGCGTACTACTTGGACTGCCAGACCTACCCCGCCAGGCTCGCCGACCTGCTCACGAATCCCGGCGACGACAAATGGGCAGGCCCGTATATGACAGTCAAGAACATCCCAAAAGACCCATGGGGGGAAGACTACCTCTACGACATTCCCGGGCAGGAAACCCCCTTCGACATCTACAGCTACGGCGCCGACAAGGCGCAGGGCGGAAAAAGCAACGACACGGATGTAAGCTGCTGGGACGAATAAGCCGATCACAGCCAACATGAACAACCTCACTCGTAAGGAAAGAAGCAGTGCCTTCACGCTGCTCGAGATCCTTGTCGTTCTGGCAATCATCATTCTCGCTACGGCGCTGGTGGCGCCGTCCATCGGCAGAATGCCGGGGCGCCTGACGGTGGAGCAGGCGCTGTCCTCCATTCGCACCGCCATGTCCGAGTCCGCACTCGTGGCCAGAGCCGGCGGCACTCCCATGCGCCTGACATTGAACATGGAAGACAACAGTTTCTCACTGGCTGCGTTCACACCCGAAAAGGGGTTCGCGGCGGACACAGTCCCCCATCCCCAGAAAAAAGATGCGCCCCACCCAGAGAAGCAAGCGCCAGGGTTGGTGACAAGCTCCTCCTTGTTCAAACTCTCTAAAGAAATCAAGTGGGACGATGAGATCGATGCAACCATGAACGACGCCCCAGAGTTCCTCTTCTTCCCGGACGGCGAAGCCACCGGGCCCGTGCTGCAATTCATGGTCGCGAGACAACACTTCAAACTGAGTGTCGATCGACTCACTGGTGCATGTGCCATCCGAGACGGCGATTGGTGATTCTTCCATGTCCTACGAATACGAACCCGTCGGCATCATCCGATCCTGCTTCTCCGACAAGTTCGGCACGCCACGCCAGTCCGGATTGACACCGGCGGCCACAGGCACTCTCGAACTTCTCCCACCCTATGACCAGCCGGAAACCGTGCGCGGTCTCGAGGGGTTCTCCCATCTATGGCTTGTCTTCGTGTTCCATCAATGCGCAGAAAAGGGGTGGCATCCCACTGTGCGCCCTCCCCGCCTGGGCGGAAATCAGCGCCTCGGCGTCTTCGCGACCCGCTCCCCGTTCAGACCCAACTCACTCGGACTCTCAGCCGTCCGCCTGCTTGGGGTGGACACGAACGGAGGGGTGCGCCTGCGTCTTGGTGGTCTCGATCTGATCGATGGCACTCCTGTCCTTGATGCCAAGCCCTATGTGGCCTACGCAGATAGTTTGCCGCAGGCGAAGTGTGGATTCGCAACAGACCCTCCGGCACCTCTTCTCAAGGTGAGTTTCTCCGAGGAGGCAGATGAAGCGGTGGAAGCTCTGGATAGCAGCCATCCAAACCTCCGGCAACTTGTCGAAGAAGTCATCCGACTCGATCCCCGCCCCGCATACAGACAAGGGGACGAGACAGACCGCGTGTATGGGATGGTGCTGCATGGGCTGGAAATACGCTGGAGCGTGGCGGGTGACACGGCGTTCGTGACAAGCATCGGCGGGAAAGACGATCCATGCATCAAGCGACAAGGCGTAAAATGAAAACCAGAAGACCGAACATCCTGCTGGCGATCTCGGATGACCAGGGCTGGCCTCACGCGAGCGCATACGGCTGCCGCTTTGTCAAAACGCCCGCCTTCGACCGAGTCGCTGCGGAGGGTGTCCTCTTCGACAATGCCTTCTGCCCCGCGCCACAATGCTCGCCCTCCCGAGCGGGATTGCTCACTGGCCTGAACCCCTGGCAACTGGAGGAGGGAGCGGTGCTCTTCAGCCTGCTTCCACGCAAGTACGATGTCTACACCGACCTGCTCGAAGACGCTGGATATTTTGTCGGCCTCACCGGAAAAGGATGGGGACCGGGCAGCGTGGAAGCAAGTGGGCGGACTCACAACCCCGCAGGAAAGAGCTGGGACAGCCGAAAATGCGAGCCGCAGACGCGCAGCATGAGCCGCAACGACTATGCCGCGAACTTCGCGGACTTCCTGGACGATCGACCTACTGACGCCCCCTTCTGCTTCTGGTACGGTGCCAAAGAACCACACCGGGCCTACGAACAGGGGAGCGGGATGCGGGCTGGGAAAAGACTTGCCGATGTCGAGGTTCCCGCCTACCTGCCCGACTGCGAAGAGGTCCGCTCGGACTTCCTCGACTATGGGCTCGAGATCGACCGATTCGATCGGGATTTGGCCAAGATGATGGCGTTGCTGGAAAAGCGGGGGGAACTGGACGACACCATCATCGTGGTCACAGGAGACAACGGCTCCCCCTTCCCGCGAGCCAAAGCCAATCTCTACGAGAACGGAATGCATGTGCCACTGGCCATCCGCTGGGGGGCACGAGTGCCCGGAGGGCGACGCGTCACGGACTTCGTCAGCTTCGTCGATCTCGCACCCACATTCCTCGAAGCGGCGGACGTGCCGCAACGCAATGCGATGACTGGCAAGAGCATCCTGAGGATCCTGGAGAGTGCAGCGGAAGGTCGGGTGGATGACACGCGCGACGCGATGGTCTGCGGCCGTGAACGACATGCCTACTGTCGGCCGGACAACCGCGGCTACCCCATGCGCAGCATCAAGACGGACCAATTCCTCTACATCCGAAACTACAATCCCGATGGGTGGCCGGCAGGAGATCCGGATTGGTACGGAGACGTGGATCCCAGCCCGGCCAAGGACTGCCTCCTTGCTTGTCGTGACGGAAGCGATGCAGCGCGCAGCCTATTCGAGCTGTCCTTCGGGAAACGCCCGCCCGAAGAGCTCTATGCCGTGAACGATGGCACTGCGAATCTCAAAAACCTGGCGGACGACCCCGGATACGGGGAGACGACGCGCACACTCCACGAACGCCTCGAACAGATCCTCCACGAGCAGGGGGATCCCCGTATGTCGGGCAAGGGATGGATCTACGACACGTATCCGTATTTTGGCAGGATGGGTGGCAGCGACGGCGTGTGGGGAGGCCCCGTATTCCCAGGTTTCCACGAGCAAGGCGCCTACAACCACGACCTTGGGCCGCACACTGCGAACTCCGCGCGGCTCTGATCGCCGACGCTTACGTCAGAGCCGCGACCAACGGGAGTGGCTCCCGAAACACCCCTACGTCACCAGGTCGGCCGAGAACACCTCCCAGTCAAAGTCCGGAAAGGCGATGATGGAGAGCTTGTCCGTCTCCACAATCACCGTGTCGCTGGCGGGGCACACATCCACTTCCCCATTGGCATGAATCAAGCCGAAGGCATTGGTGCTTTCGCCACGAGCACGAGACGTCTGAGCGAGGGCCGCATTGAAGCTTTCCCAGGTCATGCCCACGCACGGACCAGGAGCCAGTGTACGGGGATTCGCGCCTTGAGTGTTTGCCAACAGCTGAGCGACCAGCTCGGCGCTGTGCTCGTCCTGGCACTCCTGCACGACTGCCAGCACATCGATATTCTGCCAGACGGGGCATACGGACGCACCTGTGCTTCTGCTGGTCACACTGTCGAACAGTTTCTCGTTCTCGGGATTCACCAGCGTGGGAATGATTCGTGTCCCGGCATCCACGATGCCGAATAGAATGTTCACGAGGGTTAGGGTCGCCCCATCGGAATCCGGTGTGCCAGAGTCAAGAGGGAAAATCAGAATTGTCCGATTGTTCTTGATTCCCGCCCGCTCGTACGTCTTCGGGTCGAGGGCATCACCCCGTACAAAGTGCAGGTTCCCCAATTCGGCCACCACGCTCTCGGGCAGTTCGTCCAGGCGACTATCCACAACGCAGATGCCAACTCCGGGTTGAACCGTCCGGATTTCACGCACCAGCATTCGAAATGCCGAGACACCGGGGAAGTTGAAGACAACGTATCCGTCTCTATGGGGATTCTGCTGCATGCCGTACCTCCTCATATCTTGAATAGCCTGCTTCAAGTCGAATGCACCCGAGATGCAGATGCCCACCAACGCGATCCCAAATGTACCGAACACACCCACGGCCAGGCGCCCCAAGGCAGTCGCCGCCGGAGCGTTGCCGTACCCCACGGTCGTGTTCGTCTGCCAAGCCTGCCAAAACGCCTCGTTCCAACTTGTCTGCTCCAGAATCTTGAACGTCACGGCAAAACCGATACTTAGCACCACCAACCACAGCAGATGACGCCCCAGACTGCGACCCGCATCATGTTCACGCATGCCGCGACGCAGATTCCTGAGTAGAAAAAGGATCATATCGACCCCCTATCGCCACCACCGGGTCTGTCCCGGCGGAGCGAAGATTGTGAAACAAAACTAGACTCAGCCCTTCTTGTTCTTGCTCATCAAGGCCTGCAGTTCGGCATCCACTGCGCTATCGCTGGCGGACTCGTACCGTTCCTCAAGCTGGTTCTCCACGCTTCCTCCGCCACTCATATCCTCCCAGGCCTCCGCTTCGGACTCCTCCGTGTCGACCGCCTTCTGAAGATCATCAAGCGCCGCCAGCGGGTTGCCATCCGCATTGAACTCGCTGCTCGCCTGTGCAAGTTCCTTGCGGACCTTGGACCCCTCGAGACGCGCCACCAGACGCGCACGATTGCTCTCGGCCTGCGCAATCTTCGCACGGGCGCGGTTGAGTTGCTCGCGAAGCTGCTTGACAATCTGGTCGTTCTGCACCAACTCGGCATCAAGCGTCTTCACTCTCTGCTCTGCCTGCGCCTTGCGCTCCAATGCGGTCCGAGCATCGTCCACGTTCTCTGCGGAAGCCGCCTTTTCCGCGATGCCCTGCCATTTGCCAATGTCCGCCTTGGCATCGCCGGTCTGCCGCCGAAGCCGGTTGCTTTCCGCCACCAGTTTGGCGATCTTGCCAGTGAAGTCGGCGACCTTCGTCTTACTGTCCTCGATGGCGAACTGCGAGTCCCGAGCAGGGTCTGCAAGCTTTTTTGCAGCATCATCCTTCTTGGCGCGGAACCAGTTGTTCACTGCTTTCAATAGGCTGGCCATAATCTCTTACTCCTTATATTTCTTGCTGAAAATCCATCGATCACACCATCATGAAACCTAGGCGAAAACGTCCTTGAACTCCTCTCCACAGGTCAGAATCGCCTGTAGCAGACTATCAAGAGCGATCGCAAGCTCTGGCAGAGAAAAATTGCCCAATGGCAGCGAATCGGTCAACACGATGGGCCATTCGGACTCGTCGTTGAACTCGGGATTGTCCGCGTCAGTGACCAAGCCGATGGCGTAGGGGACGGTACGAGTGTTCGCGTCCAGTGCCACAAGCATGAACTTCTCGGCGTCGCACACTTGGCCGAAGAGGCCCAATTGACAGTTGATGACAAGCTCGTTCCTCTCGTTGATAGTCAGGACAGCTACAAAGGGCGCATCGGAACCGCCCACTTTCGTGCGGACAGCCTGGGCGCCCGCATTGCACTCGTAGCCAAGACTTTCGAGTGCCTCCGCGATGCTCTTCAGGGAATCGAGTGACATGATCGTATCTCCTTTCGTGGTTCCTACTGGGTTCTCATTTGGGAAGGATGTCGATATCCGACGCCGCGATCGGACACCCGAACAACAATTGCACAAAGCCACCTTGTGGCAGCACTTCCTCCGTGTCAAGTTCCACCCCGCCCAGTTCGAGCACCAGGATCTCGGGATTCTCACACTCGTCCGGAGTCTGGTATTCGGCCACAGCGGCGAAAAATGCCTCTGGCATCCCCTCCGGCTGGGGCTCCTCACGCGCCTCGCCATACAACACACCCTGGGGCTTGAGGCCATAGACCACTTCGAACTCCTCACCCTCCTCCTCGAGTTCCCATGGGATCTCAAGGGCGAACTCCAGGTCGGACGCTTCGAAGTCATCCGGATCCTCAGGCTCCTCAAACAGCCAGTAGTCTTCACGCCGCAGAATGTCGGCCCGGCTGCCTGCGGGGAACACGTCGGGCTGCTCGAAGTAGAGACGCAAGTCCAGCATGCTTCCCACAACCTTCACCATGAGCCAGAGACGGTCCTCTCCGACAAGCTCGAACAACAGCCACTCGGCGAGCCCATCGTCCTGGCGGACAATCAGCTTACGTTCCATGGTGTACTGGAGTCCGTACGCGCCGGCGCCCGACGCCATGGATTCCGCGACCGCCTGTTCGTCCTCGAGAACGGCAATCGCGCCGACCTTCAGCTTGTGCCAGAACTCGGTAGACTCTTTGCGAACTTCAAGTCCCATGTCCTAGTAATACTCCCTGCGCGAAGCATAGACAATGCTGTTGAAAAGAAAGATGCCGCCCAGTACGAGCAGGCCGACGAAGACGATCGCCCCAAAACCAATGCGGCGCCGACGACGCTGAGGAGGAAGGTAGTCGGCGAACGTCGTGGTGGAGCTGCGTTGCCCCGATGCCCGGTTCTGGTCGTACTGAGTCGTAGTGGCGTAGTCACTCCGGCGGTGTGGATACCGGTCGTAGTAGTATCCTCGGGAGCTCATCAAGCTGGAGAGAATCACCGCGTCCATCAGTGGATCGTAGTAGCGCCAGCGACTCCCCGAATAGTATCCATACCCACGGTGCGAACTGTTGTAGATCACACTGACATTCGTCCCGGACGAAGTGCGGTACGTGGAGGGAACATGGCTCGGGCGCTGAGCAGGCTTCTGGTCGAAGCGCGAGGTGTACTCCTTGGCGTGCTTCTGCCGAAAAGCCTTTGTCGCCGCATCCCGGCTCTGGTATGTCTTGCCCGCGCCAGCCGCACGGCCTCCCAACGCCCGGTCGGTCTTCGAGGGAGTTCGTTTCGCCGTCGTTGCCGTCTTGCTCGCAGCGCTGGAACGGGTGGCGGCGGCGCTCTTCGGCTTGGACCCGCTCCAAGAATCCTTCTTCGTGGAACTCCTGGACGACGAACGTGTGGGACGAGGGCGCGAGGGACGCGACACACGGCGGGACGACGATGCACGGGAACGCGTTGAAAACGAACTGCGTGATGAACGCCCGCCGCCGCCGCCGCCACGACGAGCCTCCACGGGAAGGGGCAGGGTGAAAAGCAGCAGAACAGCAACACTCACCCAAGACCTCGCCGAGAGGTGCCAGGCGCAATCGTTCCTACTCTGCATACTGGTCGGCATCATCCGTTCCCCGTTTGCACCAGTGCGCACTGGGTCACCACGTAGAGAAGAAAAAGAGCGACAGCCACGGCGCTGGCCGCAGCGATGGAGGCAGCGGCTGTGTTCCGCTGCTCGCCCACCTCCGAAGACATGGGAGAAGAGGGCATGAACACACGATCCGCAATCGCTCTGGAGGCGATCAGAAGAGGGATCCCCACAAGAAGAACGGCCAGCACCGAGCTCAATTCCTCGGTGAGGCGACTCGACGCATTAAGCAGCGCCGCGCGTACAAGAAATCCAGAGGCCACGAGAAAGCCTCCGAAACTGATCCCGACTGCCACGTTGTCGCGCTCATGGATTTCCACGTGCACATCGTAGGGCGTGACCCACTGGAACACGAACCCCATGAAAACGAACAGAGTCTGGCCGACAAGCCAGTAGACGGCGATGTCCCTGAGCCCCATGAGCACGCTGTCGCTCTCGCCAGACAGCGCGCCGTTCAGCACCAATCCTGTCCCGACCAACGCACCAGCCAGCACGAATCCCGTGCCTAGACTACGCCTCTCCACAAGCAGTTCGTTCACGTCGAAACGCCGCAGAATCAATCGGTCCACAACAAAGTGGCTAAGCATCAGCAAGGCCAACACTTCAATGCCCGAAAGCAGAAGCATCGACATCGTGGGGATGGAGATCGTTGTCCCGAGTCCGTACACAGTGCCGGCGAGGGCGGTCGCCGACGCAAGAAGAAAACCGCCCAAGGCAATGCCGACCGCAGGATTGTCCCGCGAGACAAGCTCCTCGTTGAAGTCATACGGAGTGAGCCGATCATAGGCAAACCAGCCAACGACGAGAAGCACAAGCAACAGCAAAAACTGCGTTGTGGCAGCGATGGTGTCGCCCAGTGTGCCAAGAAACGCATCGAGCATCATCAGAACTCCCTGTGATTCCCCAACAAAGAGGGTCGTACCCGAGAAAACGACTATAGGCCCAAGGACGTGTCTGTACAAGCAGCAGGTCGGATCCGCTGGAAGGATGGGATGAGGCTCATTCGGGGATGAACATCTGCCTGTCGCCTGCCTTCGACGGCAAGTCCTCGGCCCGGTCAAGTTCGAAGGCCTGCCGGTAGCAACGCCATCGCGCGTCGCCGTTCACCACGGAAGCCAGACGCACGCGCATGGCTCTGCGCACGTGGCTTAGATCAGCATTGTCGATATGATTCACATGACACGGATCGTCGAGATCGTACAACTCGTCGATGAAGGAAGAGGCATTGTAGACATAGCGAAAATGCCCCTCCGCAGAGCGCCCGTGGATGGCGACGGCGGGATTCGGTGCGACATGCCAGCCCGCCTCAAAGACAAAGGGGGTCTCGCGTTCGGCGCCAGGCGTCGCCATCAAGTCGAGTAGACTGGTCCCGTCAAGGCGCGCGCACGGGCACACTCCGGCCATGCCGAGAAGTGTGGGGGCAACATCCAGCAAGGACACATCGGTATCCACATGCAGTCCCCGTCTCTCACAGCCGGGAAGCTTCAAGCACATGGGAATGCGCGCGACCTTTGGGTGTCCATATACGCCCTTGTCGACCAACCCCCGCTCCAGATTCATCTCCCCGTGGTCGGCGGTCAGCAGAACGACACTTTCCTCGTAGAGGCCAAGCTCCTTCAACCCGCCCACGAAACGAGCCAGCGCAGCGTCAATAACCTCCATCTGGAGCATATTGGCGATTTGGTAGTCCCGGGCCACGCGCTGGTCGAACAGCCCCCAGCTCCGTTCGTAGGTCGTGTAGATCTTCGGCTCTGGTCCGGCGCCACCGAACCCACGTTCCTGCCAGGACACGTAGCCTGGGGGCAGAGGCACGTCTTCCCGCAAGACCTGCTCCCGGTCCTCCATTCCCGAGGGAATCATGAAGGGCTGGTGCGGCGCGAACAAGTCGAGCTGAAGATAGCAGGCTTGCCCCTCGTCGCCACGACCCCGTAGGCTGCGCAACGTGGACAGAGCCCGTTCGACAAGGTAGTGGGGATAGGTGCCAGCCATCGGAAAGGATTCTCCATCATCCTGCTCGAGCCATCCCCCGTACAGGTTCCCCACGGATTCACCATCCGTCGCGACTCCCTGGATCTTCCGCGCCAACCGAAACCCATCGACACCTAGCCCACGCAGATACTCGTGGTACTCGGGGTCGTCATACAGTGGGGGTGCCCAGCGATTCCAGGGGCTGCAACTTTCCCCGAACACGCGCATGAAGGAAGCTGTGCCAATATGACTCTTGCCGACGTGACCCATGACATAGCCAGCGGCTTTCAGGTAGTCAGGATAGATCGGATCGTCCGCCCTCAGTTCGACTTCGGCGCCATCGTGGGCGCGCTCCTCGTTCACAGTGATGTAGGGATAGCGCCCTGTGAACAGGGATGCGCGACTCGGGCCGCAGAGCGGAGAGACGGAAAACGCATTGTCGAAGCAGACGCTGTCAGCCACAAGCGCATCCCATGCAGGCATGCGCATGGCACCGCGACAGGGACTCGGCTCCCGATGAAACTCGGGCGGTATCATGTCCACTGTGAATACAAAGACATGGGGTCGTCTGACGTCCGCCAATTCGTATGGATTGACACCCCGCCTTGCGTCGAGAAAATGCATGTCGCCGCCCCTTTGTTGGTCTGCACCTGCAACGAGGAGTACTGTACCCACGACACAGAGCGACGCCAATGCACTGGGAACCAACAGGAGTCGGCACGATGACGGAAAAGATACGCTGGGGAATCATTGGAACGGGCATGATCGCACGCACGTTCGCAAAGAACCTGACCGATTCGACCTACGGCGTGAAGCAGGCTGTGGGAAGCCGGGACCTGACAAAGGCCCAGGCATTCGCCACCGAAAACGGCATTGCCAAGGCCCACGGCTCCTATGAAGCGCTCTACGGGGATCCGACCGTGGACGCCGTCTATGTCGCCACACCCCACCCTTGCCACCACCAGCCCGTCATGGCTGCCCTGGCGGCGGGGAAACACGTGCTCTGCGAGAAACCCCTGGGGGTGACGGAGCGGGAGTGCAGGGAGATGGTGGCCGCAGCCAACGAGGCAGGCATGACATTGCTCGAGGCCTTCATGTACCGCGTCCATCCCCAGACCCAGCTCATCCAACAAGTGCTCGGAGAGGGCAGGATCGGCCGAGTGTGCACCATTCGCAGTTCCTTCTGCTACGGCTTGGGGGATGCCTACAATGTGCGCACGGACCTCTCGTTGCGGGGAGGTGGCCTTTACGACGTGGGCTGCTATTGCATCAACTTCAGCCGAATGGCGGCGGGCCGGGAGCCGGACGACATCACCGCAGTGTGGACCCTTGGGGAAGAGACCCGCGTCGATGAGAACCTGGCGGCGGCGCTACACTTCCCCAACGGCATCGTCGCTCTCTTCGACGTGGGGGTTCGCAGCGCGGGAGGCGTATCAGCCGAAATCCTCGGCACTGACGGTTCGCTGTTCATCCCCAAGCCGTGGAGCCCCAACTCGAAACATGCCGAGATCGAGCTGCGCCTCAAGGGAAAACCCGCGGAGATGCTCACCGTGAAGGATGGAGGCGTCAGCTTCCAACTTGAGGCTGACCACTTTGCCCAGGTCGTCGCCGGAGACTGCGAGCCGCTCATCCCAGCCACGAACGCCATCGGAAACGCCGTGGTCATGGATAAAATCTGGCACCGCATGCACAGCGGCTGACAGGTTTGTCCGGATTCCCGCCGCCGGGCTTGTCCCGGTGGAGCGATGATTGACAGCTACTGAGCGGACGGCGCCCTTTCTCTCCTCCGCCACCACCGGGCTTGCCCCGGTGGGG
>JAGLDW010000949.1 GCA_023145395.1 Lentisphaeria bacterium
ATCTCGCCTGTGACGTAGGCGAGCATACGCTTCCACGGCATCGTGACCTCCCCTCGAACGATTCCTCATAACAATGCAGGAAGCGTAGCGGGTTGACACAGAGCGTCAACCTGAAGATGGGAACATCGTTCCCCCGGGGAGAAGCGGTTTCCTGTATCCGTCACCAGTCAGGAAGGGGCTGTGTCCTGCACACTGGAGGAGATCGAGAAGGGACGAGAGTACCGTGTGCACGTAGTGATCGTTCCCGGTGCTCGTGCTCCCCACGATAGAATTTCGATAGTGGATGATGCAGGTGTCGAAACGGCTGGGGTTGATATCCTCATTGAAACCGATCACATGGATCAACCCGCAGTGACCGTGCAACTTCGTATGCGAAAATGACCCCGGGAACGTTCCCTGCTTGACCGGCTCCCAGGTCCATGTCTTTCTTATCGTCAACGTCAGCAGGGAATGGAGCAGGATCGAGGTTCTGATAGCTGGATAAGACGGTTTCGGTCGCAAGGAGGTTCGTTGCATGCGCAAGATAGATTTGGCACTGATACTGGCACTGTCCTTTGGGGTTCTTGTCGGGTCGGGCCTGCCCGCCTACGGGAAGGCGAACAACCCGGCGGATACCGACAAGCCCTGCGACGAGGCCCGGGGGTGCGATGATTGCGGGAAGTTCGTGGAAGACCCGTGCAACAACGAAAGCACCCAGACATCACCGGACAACTCGTCCGATCACAGATCCTGTTCTGACTGTGCCATAGGCAAATGCACCCCCTGTGTCAGTTCCATGCGCTTCGAGATCAGCCTGGGTGGGGCCCTTCGTCCCGGTGCGATCAAGCCCGGGGATCTGTGGGTGGACGCGGAGAACTGGTCCGTGGATCTGGGCATGCCGTTGTCGCTGAAAAGCGAATGGGACAGTGAGATCCAGTACACAGGCCAGAGCGGTCCGAAGTTCCTCAGTCGCCGTGGCGGGGAGGTGCAGGGGAGCGCCCTGTCCAGCGGTATCAGCACACCGGACGCCTCCTCGGCAGACTACGGTATCTACCTGAAAGCGCTCGACAGCAACGGCAACCCCACCTCCAGCTCTCCGGCCACCTTCCAGACCCACTATGCCAACGGGATCCACAACACCTACATGCAGGACCCCAATGACAACACACGCTGGATGATGGCCTCCCGCACCTACGCCGGAGGCCGAGAGGTC
>JAGLDW010000095.1 GCA_023145395.1 Lentisphaeria bacterium
AGCGAGATAAAACCGTTTCCGGGCATGGAGAGCTGGCTGCCTCAGCCAGCGCGTGCCCGGAAACGGTAAAGTGGGGTCCGGAGAGTCACGACTCCCCGGCGGGGGTCACGGGGGCAGCGCCCTCGTTTCGGTTTCCATACGGTTCACCGGATCACAGTGAAGATTCGGTCCGGGTGCCCTGGTTCCGTCCTCAAAGTCACCGGTTTTTCCCCTGGCACCGAGACCTTGACCGTAGCCACTTCCGCGCGCGGCCTGCCGCCCTCGTCGATCCATTCCAGCTGGGGTGCTCGTCCATCCAGAGCAATTGCCCATGCCACGGCGGTTTCCTTCGCCCGTCTTCGCAGGATCAGGCACGGGACTTGCACATGCGCCCCGCCGATTCCCGGACCAGTGGCCGTGACGGCCTCGGTCTTCTCACCCCCCGCGACGGTAACGGCCACGGACCAGCCATCGGCCAGGCGCGTGCTGACGACAAGACCCTTCGACGCATCCCGCACACTGGGTTCCCGCAAGTACCGATAGGCGCCCTTGCCGGGTGCCTGCCACGGCGTGCCGGGAGGCAGTGTCTCCCAGGTGCCAGCCTGGTGATAGGCGAAATCCAGCGTTCTTTCACGATCACAACGCACTTGATCGATGAACACGATCAGATTCTGATTCAGCAGCGCCGCCGTGCGCACGAAGGTCACATCCGCAATGGCGTCAGAGTCGTCGAGCACGGCAAAGTCCACGCCATCGCGCGTGCCGAAACCCAGGCATTTGCCAGCCTTCTGCTCCTGCGCCACTTGATCAACCGAAAGTGTGCTGTGAGAGAGGGTTGCCTTGTACCATTCTCGCTGCATGGAGAGGCCGTAGGAAACACTGCCGGGATCAGGCGCCACGATCTTGCCCCGCGCATAGAGAATGAACCCGAGCCGGTCGGCGTGGCCATGATACATGGACGGGGGACTGTACTTGAGGCAAAGCCAAGTGCTGCCCCCCCCCTCCCCTCGGGCCAGAATTGCGTAGCCAGCTCCCTCGTGATTGGCACTTTTCACAGTGCGACCCGGCTTGTCAGCGACTGCATCGACACCGTACAGAAGCGCCTCTTGCGTCTTGCGCCGGGATCGCGTGAGCATGCTGCGAAACGCGGGTTCATCCCATCTGGCCGCCGCAAGTTCGTAACGATAGGCCATCTTGGCGATCTTCATCAATCCGGAGTCGTTGAAATTCGGCAACCGTCCGTCCGGCATCGCAAAGCGAGTTGGCGCCAGATACATCGCCTTGAGCTTTTCGTTGTAGAGATCCACGCCGCAGTGTCGAGCGGCTTCGGTCAACGGAACCAAGCCAGCCAGGGTGTAGAAATGGTATCCCCACGAGCCCTCGTACCAGACTCCGCCGGGAAGGATCCCCCCCTCGATCTGCCTCCAATATCCCTGGGCCCGGTCGTGGACAGCGTCATGGACCAGAGCCACGTCGTCAAAGAGCAAGCCCACGAGTCCCATCGCCGAATTCTGCCAGCACTGGATGTTGTGCACATAGCAGCGCACTGGGCGAATGCTGTCCCGGAGTGCGGGATGGAACACACGTTCGGCGAGCGCCTGCCGCTCGGCATCCGACAATCGATCCCAGATCATGTCGGTGGCCTGCGCCATGTCGATCAGCCACGTTGATTCGGTTAGATAGTTCGCCGTCGCACGGCCGATTCCATGCATTTCCGGCCGACCGTGACGCGTAAGTGGATAGTCGAGATACTTTTCCAGGTAGGTCAGCAGAATCGCACGCGCCTTCACTGCGTATTTTTCATCGCCCGTGATCTGGAATGCAAGAGCCAACCTGCCGGCATCCTTTGCCCAGGCTGCATGGACGTGCCCAATCTTGACCCCGTCGTAGTCCGTGCGGTGCGCGGCTGGATCCCCTCGGAACACCTCGCGTGTTCTCCTGTCCACATGCTCCCATTGCCAGGGCCCGATCTGCTTGCCCGCCTTCAGGTACGCACCGGTCTTCGGGTTGGCGTAGAAGTGGGCGTTTGTGCCACCGCGAGGGGGAAGCTCGACCTCTTTCGCCAACACGGTCTCAAGCCGTTTTTCCTCGCGCGTCCAGATTTCCCCCGCCCAGACATGCCTCCCGATCCGCGCCTGGATCCCACGCACCTGAGCGGCATCGACCAGCAGACGAGGGTGCGGAGGAAGCACGAGGGGGTTGATCAGGCGTACGGTGCGACGGATCCGCGTCACATCGTCCCCGCGGACCTGCGCCCAGAGTTCCACGGGCAGGCTTTTCAAGGGCTGCAGAGCTTTTAGAATCGCGTCGTCGATCTGGAGAGACAGCGATGTCGTCACAGTCTGCCCGGGAGCCAGGGAAAGCGTCTTCGTCACTGTCCCGACTCCATAATCGATGGTCAGCCTCTCGCGGCCATCGCATGTGAACTCGAGGGGTGCCGTCCACGTTCCGGCGTCAAAGCGAGGATTGTCGGCGCGCAGACGAAACGTCCCCGGCAAGGCGACCACGTGATCAATCAGCAGACGCACATCCGCATCCGCGTCCGTCCGCGCACGGAACTCGATGAGACGCAGCGTGCCGGGGTCACCCCGAGCGCCGACTCCCTCCGAAAAGTTCACCTGCGCGGGGATCCATCCCGCCTGCAGCGGCCCATCTCCCTGGTCCCATACTGGAAACACCAGCTCACGCCCCTCGTGCAAGGTGGGAAACCACACTTTGACATCGAGACTGACCAGGCCCGTTCCTTTGGCCTTCCACCAGAAGGCCAAGCCAGCATGTCTACCCAAATCGACGGGCACATCCTTCAGTGACAGTGCGTGGAACGACCGCCGCCCAGGAGGCGCCTCAAAGACAACAGCATGCTTCCCAACCTTCGCGTCCGTCGTCGTCTCCGCGTTGCGGAACCGCGCAGTGGACTCCGCCTCATCGATGACCGTTCCCTTCGCCACCACAGATGGTGCCAACCACAACGTGAGCTGGCACATAAATATTCTCAAAATAAACTTCAACACACGTCTCCGATGATTGGACTCTGGCGTTTGTTTTCCGTTTCCGCATTGCAACCGCGTTGAGGCGATCCGAGTTAGACGGTTGTCCCGTCGCTGGGCTTGCACGACCCCCACGACCTCGTGTCGTGGGTGAGAGAGATCGGAAGCTAGCCAAGGCATCACACACACCCCCTCCTCTTGCGCTGCGGCGCAAGAGGAGGGGGGGCGTGGCGGGCAAACCAACCTGCCCAGCTGATCTGTTTCACCCACGACACAAGGTCGCGGGGGTCCCCTCGGAAGGCCTATTGCACAGGTCACGAAAAATTGGATGTCTCACTTTGCACTTCTACTGAGCTTTGGATCACCGGTCACCTTTTCCTGCGACAGCTCCTGCGCTTAGCCATCCACGTAGAACCCGCCGTGCTCGCCCTCGTGGCCGACATGGAGTCCCGTCACTCCACCGCCAAACTCAATAACGGCGCCTGCGACGCTGGGCTCGGGCTCGTATCCCTCGGGGGCATCCGTGCCGGGCGTGCCGTGAGCGGAGATCGCCACCGGGTCGTAGCCGGCGAACTGGCAAATCAGATCCGTCGCATGCGCGGCAAAGGACAAGAATGTGCCACCGGTATAGGCCACGACCGTCTGCACTTCGCCAATCAGCCCGTCGCGAACCAACTCCTGCATCTTCAACACCCGCGGACACCAGTGCCGCGTGTAGGAGACAGTGATGGGAATCCGCTTCTCCGCGGCGACCGCCATGAACTGGTCCATCTCTGCAAGCGAACAGCTTGGAGGCTTTTCGCAGAAGATGGCCTTCGGACCCGCCTCCAGCACTTCCAGCACGGTTTTGCAGTGGTCGGGCCCACGATTGCAGATCGCCACAATGTCGAAGGAGTCGGCCGCCAGCATGGCAGTCGAACTGTCGTAGTAGTCGACCTCGGGAAACGCAGCGCCCCAGTCGGCGCGGAAACGGTCGCGCTTCTCCACCAGGAAATCCGACACGGCGGCCAAACGAACCCGGTCGCTCCGACGAATGCCCCCCACATGGCAGTAAGGCGCCTCCGTCTCAGGCGTGCCGTAGAATGCTGCGATGTTCCCGATACCCACAATGCCGACTGTGTACATGCTACTTCCACTCCTCTATGTCAAGACCAGAAACTCTCTCAAACTCTCTGAGATTGCCAGTTGCCAACCGAAGACCATGGGCAATACAAGTTGCTGCAAGCCATGAATCGTGAACGCCAATCATCGTGCCGCTCCGTGCCAGGTCAGCCCATAACCATGCGTGTGAGCGAGCGATTTCGAGATCGATTTCGAGTATTGGAAGCGCGGCCAATACACCCTCCACAAAGGCAAGACGCCTAGCTTTTGTTCTCGAGCTCGGTGCACGGTGCACCCCGTGCAGCAACTCACTAGCGGAAATGACGGACAGAAAGGCTTCTTCCTCCTCTCGTCCTTCAATGTACGCCTGCACATCCGTGTCGGCTCTTTCGAAGTTGATGAGGATACTGGTGTCGATCAAGATACCCATGGATCTCTCAATTCATCGGTTGCGGATGCATCACGGGCTGCATCCAGGTCTGCGGAAAATGCCGTAGCATCTGCTTTCGAGAGACGGGGTAGTGAGCGAAGAATGCCAGGCAGATCGCCAAGTCGTCTACCGGTTGGGAGAGGCCGAAGTTCCGCCACCGGTTTTTTGCCCTTGTAGAGCACAAAGGATTCGTGCAGGTAGGAAACACGGCTGACATAGTCGGAAAAGTGGCGTACGGCTTCCGTGACGGTCAATGTGTTGGTGTTCATATCATCTCCTTTGATCATATTATCATATAATACGATTATCGGACATCGATGTCAAGGCATCTTCTTCCGACTGCGGCACTACTCTCGATGGGCAGGCTTGGTCTGTGCCTCCGCTGGGAGGACCGTCACACGGATGGAATCCGTGACTCGCGTACTGCCCTTCGGCCAGTCATCGGCAGTGCATTCAAGCACGTAGTGCCCCGGTTTCCAGTCCTTCGTGCTCACCTCGAACACTCCATCCCCATCCGCGTCGTGCCGTATCGCGCCCCAGTCCCTCACATCGAAGCCAGGGAGGTGCCGGGTCTCCGGCGTACTCTTGAAAGCCAAATACCGGCGACGGATCGTCGTCCCCCCAGCCAATGCGTTCAAGCGCACTGTGAACGTCTCCCCAGGCATCACCCTCACCTCGGCCGGTTCCGGCGAGACCTCCATCCACGTCAAGGGCGCAGTAGCCTCCCGATGCAACCGGGCTGCGTACTGAAATTTCTCCCCCCACGATAGAATGGCGCATTTTCCTCTGTCGATGGACGCTCTGAACCGCCCCCACATCGACGTGTACGACCCCGTCCCCGATCCGGATTCGCCGGGCTTGCGGTGCGTGTACTCATACTCATGCCCGGGAATGATGAACGGGGCGAACATTCGCTGGATCTTCGGAAGAGCATCCGTCCCCGACCAGAAGAACGGCGCCGACACGTACAGGTCCACACCGTCGCCGCGAGCCTTGATTTCCCTGAGCCACGGCAGAATCTCCTCCCCATCGTTTATGTCGCCCTTGAACAACACGTTGACGTCATTGTCGGTGGTGACCAAGTACGCATTGCACGGACACTCCACGCTGTGATCCCGCGCCATCCATTGCCGACTGCGGAGAACCTCCACTCGGAGTTTCCCTACGCGGTGCTTAGGCCCCCGCAAAGGCGTCAGCACCGTCAGCCCCGAGGCAAACGGCTCGTCACGCCACATGGTGCGGATGTCCTCGGTCACCACAACGGTCTTGCCAGCCGCCACAAGTTCTTTCGTGATTTGATAGTTCACATGGTCATGGTGTCGATGAGTGTGGAACGACACGTCCACCAACTCGGCAAGGCGTCTGCGTTGCTTCGCGGTCATGTGAAGCGTGATGCCCGACAGGCCGGCGACCTTGTCTGGATTCCCCGAGTTGCTGTTGGGCCCCTCGTCAAGATCGATCCCGAACACCGTCTTCGGTGTCTTCACCACCAAGGCGCTGCTGTACAGCTTCCAGATCACAACGCCTTCCTCAACCTTCTCCGCGGCGATCTCAGCCAGTGCGTGGTCCACCATGGCCCGATAGTACGCCGCCACCTCATTCGACCGCTCGGATCCCGGTTTCTCAAGGAAGCCATCCAGGCTAGCCAGCACCGCCTGCCGTCGGGTGTCCGGACCTGCGGCGGCAGGAGTTGCCAGCAACCTGGCTCGCACATTGTCAAGCGTGTCGGGATCCGACCAGGCCGTGCCCACGCTGGCCATCACTCCGATGATCCACAACCATCTCATGTCACTGCCTATCCTATCCGTCAACCTGGATCCAGTTAGCTGGTCGCTCTAGCGCACTTTTCCCGTCGCGGCCCATTCGCAGCCACGCAGCAGCGCCTGTTGGAACTCGGGCGGTTCGAACGCGATTTCCGTAGCGCCCTTGTAGCCGCTCTCGGGATCGCCGGGCCAGATATGGCCGAGGACATGATGATAGACCCGGCCCGCGCCATATTGCGTGACCACCATCACGGGTTCGTCCCCTCCCGTGCCTCCCTTGTCAGCATCCGAGTAGGCCGTCGCCAGCACCTGGAAAGGCACATCGTGCATGTGAACCAAGCGGTGATACAGCTCGTCCCACGTGCGAAAGTCCTCGAGTCCCCTGGTGATCGGGTGCGACCGGTCGCAGATGCTCACGGGGAACTCGTGGAACTGCCCATGGCCCGTTCCTTCGCGCCAGAGCAGTCCGACCATCTTCTCGTACTCCGTCCAGCCGCTGAAAGCATTGTCCGCCGCATGCAGGATGACCAGGCCCATGCCGCCATGCACCGCCGCCTCGAAATTGGCCTTCGCCACAGGCGACCACTCCGGCCCGTTGTAGTCCGAGAACAGAAGCTGCACCCCCTCCAGCGCCGCGGGATCAGCCAGCGCCGCCGAGGGGTCCTCGCAGACCGTCACGTCGAAGCGTCCCGATTCCTCCAGCAGTTTCTGACAGATTGGCGTTGTCCGCCGCCAATCGTGGTTGTTCTCCCCCGTCAGAAGCAATGTTTGAATCTTCGACATGCCTCGCATCTCCTGGTTCACGTTGCGAACACCGTTTCCCCCACCCCCATGACAGTATCCCGGCCTCACCCACCATCCAGCAAAGATAAGTGCCACATTGGATACCCCTATGGGCCGAGGCAAGGCGTCAGCGCAATGTCGTGCTGTTGATACCCATCACTTGCGCCGCCAGTTCCAGCTCCTTGACAACGTGGTCATGGATGACGATAACGTGATGGGTGACGCCCAGTTCGATCAGCTCCTTCAGGTAATCGCGCACCGGCGACGCCACACGCACCAAGCCGTGGACTTCGTCGCATGGCAGGCAGGGGGATTCAATCGACTCGCCCTCGGAGACAAGCATCCGCCAGCCGTCGGGCGTGCTGACGAAATGACCGAGCGTCACCGGGCCGGGCTTCAGGATGAACTCCCAGTTGACCCCAGCGCCCTCAAAACCCCATTCCTCGGGAGCGCGGGTGAGTGTCACACCTGCCGCTTCGGACGCGACTTCTGGACTGGCGATGCCGTGCCCCAGAAGGAATAGAGCGTTGTTTTTCACATCGAACTGGCCCCACTCCATCTGCAC
>JAGLDW010000950.1 GCA_023145395.1 Lentisphaeria bacterium
GGAAGATGTTTGAGGCGGTGACCCGGAGTGCGTCCATCATGGCCTTTTTGCGCGTGTCGAGTAACCGGTAGTTCCCATCGACCAGGAGCTGTAGCCGCGACTGTTTGCGCGTGGCGCGGCATAGTTGGGCTTCCAGGGGTTCGATGTTCCTCTCGACGCAGGCGATTTCGCAATGGAGCTTTTCCCGCCTCCTGGCATTCTCCCGGAGCTTGCGCGCGATCTCGCTTCGGGTGCGGCGGAAGTCGACCGATTCCTGTTCGATGTTCTTGCTGCCACGCGGCTCAGGGCGGTCGTTTCTGAGTCGCTCCAGGGCTTTCTCCAGCCGTGAGATGAGCCGCGCTCGGCGAGCTTCCAGGTTGGCATGTCGCCGCTCGAGTTCACGGGACTGCCTTTCCTGCTTGCGGAGCCGCACCAGCTGTTTGCCGAGGGCAGCCTCAAGAGCGTGCAGGCCGTTCTTGAGCTCCCGGTATTCGGGGGAGTCGATCGGCCGGTCCTCGAACTGTCCAGCTCTGTCGCGGAAGCTGGAGCTGTCGCGGCTGGTCAACTGGTTGATGCCGAAGTGGGTGTCCAGATATTTGAAGTCGTTCTCCTGCAGCCAGCGCCGGAAGATGGCCCAGGCAACGTCTTGGACGTCCATCTCTGGGTGTGAGGTAATGATCGAGACTTCTATGCACTCGCCTCCCTCCCTGGTCACCCGAACAATGATACGCCGGAACGATCGATCGCGCCGCCACGGGGACTGTTGGCATTGAAAGGTGGTGGTGCGCAAGTCTTTGCTGCTGTTCTTGGGCAATAACCGGCAGAACGTGATAATCGCGCGGTCATCATCCCAACCGCCGCCGGAGTAGTTCTTTTCCCAAGTGATGAAATGGTCCGGTCCGAACCCCTGCAGCGTGGCCAGCCCGTAGATGCCTCGGTCGATCACGAACGTGCGCCCCTGGCGTTTGTGCTGCTCGAACAGCCGGTCGAACTGGGCAAGGCTCATGAAGAAGCGCTCCCGCATGTCGTAGTAGGGGCTGTAGTGCCGGATGAAGCAGGGGCGACCTGAACGCGTGTGGAACGAGTCCAGGTTGATCGTCTTGGTGATGCTGTGCTGCCGTCCGCACCAGCCCTTGAGCACCTTTAACTGACCAGTGTACTCCTTGGTGTGCGGGTCGAAGTAGAACAGAACGCCCCGGTTTGGACCATCGGAGAGAAGCTCCGCGTTTCGTCGGTAGACACCCAACACATCCTCCCCACCGGCCTGTGCGTCGAGAGCATCCCGTTGCTCCTTCGGTCCGCCGAGGATAGGGCCGCTGAAGTTGGCCAGACTGCGCCCGCACAGCGTTTTCGACTGCTCGACGTTCACTGCGCCCTGCAGGATCTGCGCGATAAATTGTCGTTGGAGCGGGTCATCAAACCCCTTCATTCCCTCGGCGAAAAGCGCTTGCCCCGCATGGTGGATCAGCTTCGTACCGCCGCCTGGGGGGCCGGTTTGGGCAGGAAGGGGTGTGGGCGACTGCTTTACAGAAAGAGCCGCTTCCGAGCCTGAGAGATCGTCATTCTGTAAGGCAGTCGCCGCTTTCGGTGTTTGCGCCCGGGCGGTGGGGCTCTCGGGATCAGAACTGAAAATGGCGCTCGCGGTCGTCGTCGAAATGCGCACGCCAAACACATCAGCGATCTTGACGATGATCACTTCCCGGTAGTTTCGCCCCAGCACATGGCGCTCGCGGTATAGCTGCCATGCGTAGCGCATCAGTTCGGGACTGACTTTGCGCGCGCCCTCGCGCCCCGTGAAAGCGCGTGCTATCACCTCGATGTCACCCGAAAGCAGGCCTGCCGCCCACTTCTTGATCGTGCGCGGGTCATGCCCGAACGTCTCGCCCAGCTCACGCAGTGAAACTCCGGCATTGCACAGGCGCCCCACCAACATCTTGCGCGCCACCGATTCCGGCTCCGCCCCAACTCGCTCCAGAAGCGCCACCCCGAGATAGACCTCGTAGGCTGTGCCTCCATGACTCAGAAAAACGGTGATATCTGACGCGGTCCCGTCGCCGCATGCAAGAACAGGATGTAAACTGGTGGTCACAATTGTAAGTCCTTTGCCAAGGTTGCTTACAATTGCACCGGTTTGCCCGCCCGGTGCGGTCAAAAGCCGAAAAAAAACGGGCGTTTCACTTTACAGAAACACTGAGCTCTGGGGCACAGTTGTTGTCGGCAGACACTTACCGCATGGCACGACAATACAAGATGGCACGGAATCTATACAAACGTCTGTTGAGGACGCAGGAGGCTTCTGATTTTCCGCATGAGAGTTACCGCATTGATCTGATAGAGAGGCTTGAAGGCATTGAAGGCCTGAGAGAGGGGCAAGAGGACAAGACGCAAGACGCCAAGCGAACGGCATGGGTCAACAGGCCGAAGCGTGGGATATATGTTTCGTTGCAGGGGAAAAATGACAACACCGGCACAGAAGAAAGGCCTTTCGCCACAATCACAAGGGCTCAAGAAGAGGTGCGTAGGATCAAGGCGGAAGAAGGTCTGCCAGAAGGGGGTATAGCTGTATACCTGAGAGGCGGAAAGTATTTTGTAACTGAGAGCATTTCTTTTGGGCGTGAAGATTCAGGCATGGACGATGCTCCTGTAGTCTACCGAAGCTATCCGGGAGAAGACGTTCGGATAATAGGCGGCAGGGAGGTCACTAACTTCAGACCTCTCAAAGACCCTGATATGCTGAGACGGTTACCTGAAGAAGCGAGAAGCAAGGTATGGGTGGCGGATCTGAAAGAAGCGGGCATAGCGGATTACGGAGAACTCCTGAATCGAGGACATTCCTATCCGTACATGCAGCCCGGTGCCATGGAACTAAGTTTCAATACAAAGCCCATGCGTTTGGCACGCTGGCCCAAAGAGGGATGGGAGACCGTGGTCGATTTGGTTACTCCTGAAGGCGACAGCAAGGTCGGGACGTTGCATGTCCAGAAGGGCAGGTTCAGATATTCCGGCGACAGGCCGAACAGGTGGACGGAAGAGAAAGGCATAATGGCAGCAGGTTACTTCCTGAGGGAATGGGACAAGGTACATAGCAGAGTGACCTCTATCGATGAAGACGAGCGCATCATAACCCTGGCACCTGACATAAGGTACCATAAGAGTACTCGTCAACGTGCTATGCCAGTGGCGAAAGGCACGCCATACTTTTTGTACAACATCCTCGCGGAGATGTCTGCTCCCGGCGAGTTCTATATTGACCGGGATACGGGAAAACTCTACTTCTACCCGCCTGCGAAAATCGAAGACAGCGAAATGATTGTCTCCACCCTTCGCACTCCTCTTATGAAGTTGGTGGATGTGTCGAATATGGTTCTGTTTGGCCTGACACTGGAAGCTACCTGGCATAATGCGATAGAGATTACTGGAGGAAGTAACAACCTTGTCGCCGGAAGC
>JAGLDW010000951.1 GCA_023145395.1 Lentisphaeria bacterium
GCACCATGCCTTTCGGATACGCTGGCGCACCGGGGCCCGGCGCACCTGCCTGCCGTTCGCTTCGGGTAGGTCGCTGGGCGCCAGTGCATCATGAATCGTTCCACAAGACTTCGCTCGCTGTAACGAAATGGCAGTACAGTGTAGCTTGATTCAGAAGGAGTCTTGAAGACTGTGATACAACACGCAAAATCTGGCGCAGACATGTTTCTCCCCACCACGCGGGAGGAGATGGCCGAGCGCGGGTGGGATGAGTTGGACGTGCTGCTAGTGAGCGGCGACGCCTACATCGATCACCCCTCCTTTGGCACCGCGCTTCTGGGGCGTGTGCTGGAGAACGCCGGCTACCGGGTGGGCGTTGTCGCCCAGCCACGCTGGGATGGGACCGAAGACATTGAACGGATGGGGCGGCCTCGCCTGTACTGCGGTGTCTCGGCGGGTTGTCTCGACTCGATGCTGGCTCACTACACGGCCTTTCGCAAAAAACGGCGCGACGACGCCTACACGCCGGGGGGTGAAGCGGGCGCACGCCCGAATCGCGCGGTTCTTGTCTACAGCAACCTGGTGCGTCAGGCTTTCCCCGCGTTGCCTGTGGTGATCGGGGGCATCGAGGCTTCGCTGCGGCGTGCGGTTCACTACGACTTCTGGACCAATAATGTGCGTCGGAGCGTGCTGCTGGACAGCAAGGCGGATGTGCTGGTGTACGGGATGGCCGAGCAAACGCTTGTCACTCTGACAGAGCGCATCTCCAATGGCGTCTCGCTGGAAGATCTCCCTGGCACTGTGAGCATTGTGTCCGAGTTCCCGCAGGAGTGCCAGGCGCTGCCGAGCTATGAGGAGATCCTGGCGGACCCAAAATGTCTGCTGCAGGCCACGCTGTCCATTGAACGGCAGGTGCACGAGGGCGAGACGGATCTCGTCCAGGCTCATGGCACGCGTTTTGTCCGCTTGAATCGTCCGGCACCGTGCATGAATCAGGAGCAATTGGACGCGGTGGCCGAGCTGCCTTTCACTCGCAGCGCCCATCCGTCGTACACGGAGGAGATTCCGGCGCTGGCGATGGTGCAATGGAGTGTGACGGCTGTTCGCGGTTGCGGCGGCGGGTGTTCTTTCTGCTCGCTGGCCTTGCACCAGGGAAGGCGGATCCGCTCGCGGAGTCGGGACTCGATTTTGCGTGAGGCGGCCGCTCTGGCGCGACATCCGGAGTTCCGCGGATCCATCACTGATGTGGGTGGCCCGACGGCGAATCTCTGGCGTGCGAGCTGCCGTGCGAATCCCTCCAGCTGTCGGCGTGCGAGCTGCTTGGCACCTCGTGTCTGCCCGCACTTGGATGTCCCGCAGGAGGAATACCTGGAGCTGCTGCGGTCCGTGCGGGCTGTCCCCGGTGTCAAGCATGTGCGCGTTGCGAGTGGGGTGCGGCACGACCTTGCTCTGGAGTGCCCCGATTTTATGCGCGGTCTGACGGACGAATTTGTCGGAGGGCAGCTGAAAGTGGCGCCGGAGCACGCGGCCGACCATGTCCTGAAACTCATGCGAAAAACGGAGTTCTCGCTGTTCGAGCGGTTCGTGGAAGTGTTTACGGGACTCAACCGGGCTAGCGGACGCGAGCAATATGTCATCCCGTACATCTTGAGTGCCTTTCCCGGTTGCACACTGGCGGACATGAGGGCGTTGGCCATCTGGTTTCGCAAGCAGGGCTGGCGCCCGCAGCAGGTGCAGTGTTTCATCCCGACCCCCGGCACTGTCGCCACGGCCATGTTCCACGCGGAATGCGATCTGGAGGGAAATGCGCTGCATGTGGCGAAGACGGACCGCGAGCGCGAGGATCAGCACAAGGCGTTGATGGGGACGACCCGGCGAGGTCCAGCGCAGGGGCGCAAGGGCAAAGGCAAAGAACGCAACGCAAAGACGCAAAGGCGCAAGGACGCAAGGGGGAGGAAGAAGGCAGAGTGAGAGGAGGGGCGATTTGTGGCGTGTGTGGTAGGGCTAGG
>JAGLDW010000952.1 GCA_023145395.1 Lentisphaeria bacterium
GTCAGGAACCAAAACGAACAGCAGCAAAATGGTAAGTTATTCTCGCGCGGACCCTTAAACAGAGGAATCATGAGCAAAGAGTCAGCCCCCGTATATACAGAAGACGATATCAGATCCCTGAGCTCCCTGGAACATATCCAAGCCAGGCCGGGCATGTACATCGGCCGTCTGGGAGACGGAGAAGACCCTGATGACGGCATCTATGTGCTGCTCAAGGAAGTCATCGACAACAGCGTTGACGAGTTCATCATGGGTCACGGCAAGAGCATCGATGTCGGGATCAGTGAAGACGGATGTGTGTCGGTTAGGGACTATGGGCGTGGCATCCCCCTGGGAAAGCTCGTCGAGTGCGTCTCGAAGATCAACACCGGCGCCAAGTACAGCGAAGGCGCCTTTGAGTTTTCCGTGGGTCTCAACGGAGTTGGACTGAAGGCCGTGAACGCCCTCTCGAGCGATTTCACTGCCACCGCTTTCCGCGGGGGAAAGTTCAAGCGTGCCTCTTTCCAGAAGGGGGTGCTTGGCGAGGAGGAGGGTGGAAAGGCCGATGAGCCGGACGGCACCGCCATCCGCTTCACCCCCGACTCCAGTTTTTTTCCGGAATACCAGTACGACCCCAAGTATGTGCGGCGGCGGCTGTTCACCTACGCCTATCTCAACACTGGCCTGTCGTTGTGCTTTCGCGGGGAGACATTCCACTCGCGCAATGGACTTCTGGATCTTCTGGAGGAAAAGGTGGCCGACGGGAAGTCCTACGAGGTCATCTACCATCGCGGCGACCAGATCGAGTTCGCCTTTTGCCACACGGCCGCCAGCCGCGAGGCCTACTTCAGCTTTGTCAATGGCCAGTACACCAACGACGGTGGCACCCATCAGAGCGCCTTTCGCCAGGGAATCCTCCAAGGCGTCAACGAGTTCGCCGGTAAGACCCTTGAGGGTGACGACGTGCGCAACGGCATTGTCGGCGCTGTCGCCATCAAGTTGAAAAGCCCCATTTTCGAGTCCCAGACCAAGAACAAGCTTGGCAATGTGGAGATCCGCTCCAGCCTCGTGTTGAAGGTCAAGGAGGTCATCACCGCCCATCTCTACAAGCATCCCGAAACAGCGGATGTGCTTCTGAAGCGAATTGCTCACAACGAGAAACTGCGCAAGGAAATCACCGAGCTCAAACGCAAGAACCGCACCAATGAAAGTCGCGCGGCACTCAGAATCCCCAAGCTGAAAGACTGCAAGTTCCATCTTTCCGACGCACCTCCGAAGAAGGGCGAGTCGCGTGCACACGAGACGATGGTCTTCCTCACCGAAGGACAGTCGGCCGCAGGCTCGTTGATCAGCTGCCGCGATGTGGAGACCCAGGCCATCTTCTCCCTCAAGGGAAAGCCGCTCAACTGCCACGGGCACCGCCGGGAGACGGTCTACAAGAACGAAGAGCTTTTTTTCATCATGAAGGCGTTGGGCGTCGAGGATGATCTCGACGCTTTGCGCTACGAGAAGGTGATCATCGCCACCGACGCCGACGTGGACGGCGCCCACATCCGAAATTTGCTCATCACTTTCTTTCTGACCTTCTTCGAACCGCTGGTTCTCTCCGGACACCTCTACGTCTTGGAAACCCCCCTCTTCAGAGTCAGGAACAAGAAGAAAACCGTCTACTGCTTCGACGAGAGAGAGCGTGACAGAGCGCGGGGGAAACTGGGCAAAACCGCCGAAATCACCCGCTTCAAAGGCCTCGGAGAAATCTCCCCAAAGGAGTTTGGGCAGTTCATCGGCGATGACATGCGCATCCGGCGTGTCAACGTCGATCACCAGAGATCCGTGGAGGATCTCATGAAATTCTTCATGGGCAAGAACACTCCCATGCGTCGCGGCTACATTATGCGCAACCTGATTTGAATCCCACTGAAATGGGCACAATCATATGCACGTTATTTGTGGGACAGGACACTAGCGAGATATGACTGAAGATACAGAATCCCACATCCAGAACACAGCCCGCAAACCGGCGCCAGACGAGGCGAGAGACGGGTTGACCACCATCCCGGGCCTGACGGTCGAGGACGACGACCAGCTTGCCAAGATGCTGGCCGGCAACTACATGGAGTACGCCTCCTACGTCATCAAGGACCGGGCGATCCCCCATGTCGATGACGGCCTGAAACCCGTGCAGCGGAGAATACTGCATTCTCTGGATGTCATGGATGATGGGCGGTTCCATAAAGTCGCCAACGTCATCGGCCACACGATGCAATACCATCCACACGGGGACGCCTCCATCAGCGCCGCTCTGGTGGTGCTCGCCAACAAGGGATTCTTCATCGATCGCCAGGGGAACTTCGGCAACATCTACACGGGCGACCCCGCCTCCGCCGCGCGCTACATCGAATGCCGACTCACTCCCCTCGCCCGCGATGTCATGTTCAACCGCGAGATCACGGAGATGCAGGACTCCTACGATGGGCGCAACCAAGAGCCCATCACGCTCCCCTCGAAGGTTCCGTCCCTCCTCATGATGGGGGCGGACGGCATTGCGGTGGGCATGGCCACCCATATTCTTCCCCACAACTTCGGCGAACTGCTCCGGGCCCAGATCTCCATCCTGCGGGGCGAGCCCTTCCAAGTCCTCCCCGATTTCCTGCAGGGGGGGTTGATGGATGTCAGCGAGTACGAGGACGGGGCGGGGAAAGTCCGCCTCCGCGCCCGCATCGAGAAACGCGATGACAAGACGCTCATCATCACCGAGCTACCCGCATCCACCACCACAGAGTCGCTCACCGCCTCCGTCGAAGACGCCGCAAAACGCGGACGAATCAAGATCTCGAGCATCAACGACTACACGGCCGAAACGGTCGAGATCGAGATCAAAATGGCCCGGGGCGCCTATGCGGCCGAGGTGATCAACCAGCTCTACGCCTACACGGACTGCGAAAAGTCCGTCTCCTCGAACATCGTGGTCATCAAGGACAATGAACCCGTCGAGATGACGGTCAGCGAAATCCTGCGACACAACACCTGCAAACTCGTCGAATATCTGAAGCGCGAACTCGAGATCGAGCTGGGAAAACTACGCGAACGGTTCCACGAAAAGACCCTCGCGCAACTCTTCATCGAGAACCGCATCTACAAGGGAATTGAAGAGGAGGAGAGCTACGAGAACGTGGTCGCCGCCGTGCACGCGGGGCTGGCTCCCTTCCGGGAACAACTGACCCGCGACGTGACCAACGAGGATGTCGAGAAACTTCTCCAGATCCAGATCCGGCGGATCTCCCGCTTTGACATCAACAGGAATCGACAGGAACTCGATGACATCCTCGCCAATATCAAAATTGTGCGCAGGCATCTCAGGCACCTCGTCGACTATGCCATCGATCACATCCAGGCGCTTCTGGACAAGTACGCAGAAAGCTATCCCCGCAATACGGAGATCGAGAAACTCGAGGCGGTCGATGTGCAGAGTGTCGCCCTGCGCAACGTCAAGGTTGGACACGACAAGACCAAGCATTTCATCGGCACCGGGGTGCGCAACTCAAACAAGAACGACCCTCCGCTAACGTGCACCGAGTTCGACAAGCTTGTGCTCCTGCGCAACGACGGCGTGTTCAAGGTCATCCCCATTCCCGAGAAGCTCTACACCGGACCCGTCAAATACTTGCGCAAACTCGACAAGGTCCAGATCTACTCCATGGTCTATCACCACAGAAAGCGCAAAACCTACTTCGTGAAACGCTTCCGAATCGAGCGTTTCATCATGGATCGCGAGTACAAGACGCTCCCCCCTGGCTGCATTATCGACATGCTCTCCTCCAACCATGGCCTCGTCATCCAGTTTGACTTCAAACCCAGCACTCGCAGCAGCGAGACATCCACTACCTTCGATTTCAGTAAAGTCATTGTTCGCTCTGCCACGGCTCGAGGGTATAAGGTGACGGACCGATCCGTGCAGGGATTCACATTTGTCGATCGTGGCAACGCCGCGCCTCCGGCTGCGGAGTTCGCGGAACGGGAGGAAGCCGACGAGGTGCCGGAGGACATTGAGGAGATAGCGGCGGAATCGCAGGACGATGACGCTGATCTGGACGACGAACCCCAGGGCGATGTGCCTCTTCCGGCGCCTGTTGTCGAGATGGCAAAGGAAGCCCGCCAGATCGCCAGTGAGACGGAGGAACTCCTGACGCCCTCTCCGGAGTCGGTCGCCGAAGACTGGGAGAAACGTGCGAAGAAGGCCAAGCCGACCAAGGTTGTGGCCAAGAATCCCCCGCCCCCTGACGAGAACGGCGACGGAAGTGCCGTGGACAAGCCGGAGCCGGAGCCCGAGCCCAAGCCCAAGCAGGAGCCCGA
>JAGLDW010000953.1 GCA_023145395.1 Lentisphaeria bacterium
CGAGGCAGGCCTCGGCCAAGCAAGAACCGAATGGAGAAGATACGGATGAAGCATGCCTTTCTGAAGCTCGCACTTTTCGCCTTTCTTTTCTTGGGCATTTTGGGGCCGCATCCCGTGTTTGCCCAGGATGGGCTGCCGCTGGATTCCCTGCGCTTCTACGCACCCTTTGACGACCATGCCCGGGGCGTGCTGCTTCCCATGCGGGCGGGGATTGAAGCGAGCGAAGTTGCGGAGTTCGCAACGGGCAAGGTGGGACAAGCCGCCTCTGTCCCCGCTGGAAGCGGGCTCGATTTTGCTCCGCTGATTCGTTTTTTGAGCCACGAAGAGGGCACTGTTGCCGTGTGGTTGAAGATCAACTGGGAACCCTCCGAAACGGCCACCCGACTGCTCATCGATCTCGGCAGATTCGCATCGCTCCGACGCTGGCGGGAACAACAGTTTCTGACCTATTCCCTCTGGTATCACCACTTGGATGAGAAGCATGACTATAGCTGTACGTGGTCGCTGGATGGCTGGGGAGCTGGGCAGTGGCGCCACGTGGCACTCACCTGGTCTTGGAAGGACAAACGACGTGTCCTCTTCGTGGACGGAGAACCCGTCCGCACAAGCTCCATTAACCGGATCCCCAATATCATCACGTTATTTCGGATCGGGCCGGATGCGGAATTGGCGGACGAGCTCTACGCGTTCGACTGCGCCCTGACCGCTGCCGAGGTGAAACAACTGCACGAGGCAGGTGTGCGCGGCCGTCCGGCCTGTCCCATTCAGGACATCCCCAAAGCGGCCGGTGCAAGCGCACGAATCCCCGTTGGCGAGCGTGAACCGCCCCCCGCCTTCGTCAACTGGTCGTTTGACGGTGCCGAACAGCGTGACAATGGCCAGCGCGGTGAAATCACCATGCACGGCTGGTGGCGCTGGCAATGTGGCGAAAGTCCCTACAAGCCCCCCGCGTCTCCCCATTGGCTCTACCGCAAGGTGCCGAATCAATCGCATTACGGCGAATCCTTTCCCGTGCTGGACAAGGAGCGTCAGTCAGTACCGGCATCCGATTCACGGGTGGGGAGCAAATCACTCGCCAAGATGCCCCAGTGGTGTGAGCGGGAGTTTGGCGTGCCCAAGACCTGGCGTGGCAGACGAATCATCCTGGCCCTAGACTCGCTGATCCATGAAAGCGCGATCTATCTCAACGGAGAACTGCTCGCGGCACTCCCTAAACTGAACTTGGGTGGAGACTATGACATCACCGACAAGCTGCGTTGGGATGTTCCCAACCGTCTCACCCTTTTCTCGTCGGGTGTCGATGGTGATATTTCTCTGCGCAGCGTGCCTGTGACGGCGCAGATCCAGGATGCGTGGCTGGTGACATCCTGGCGTAGGAAAGAGGCCACGGTCCGCCTGGAGATGGACCTCGCCAAGGACGAAACCGTCCGAACCGTGGTCCGTATCTTCGATGGGGGGAAAAACGAGCCCGCGAAGCAGTTCGAAGGCATCGGGGAAATGTGTGTGGGGAGCACGAACCTATCTCTGTCCACTTCCTGGCCAGAGGCACAGCCGTGGTCGCCCAAGCACCCAAAACTCTACACCTACACCGTTACCGTATATGACCGCGACGATGTGATCCTGGACGAAACGCTACCCCAGCGCTTCGGCTTTCGTGAAATCTGGATGGCCGGTGGAGATTTCTACCTGAACGGAAAACCATTCCATTTCATCGGGCACTCCAATGCCCATCTAACCGCCGCGTCCGAGATCGGGGATGCCGACTACGTCCGTTATTCCCTCGAGCAGTGGCGAAAGGCAGGCGTGAACACAGTGACTCCCTGGCAGGGAACAGCTCGTTTTCCGACGTTTCACCCTCTGCTGGATATTGCCGATGAGATGGGGATGGTCATGTTTCCGCTGACCGGGATTCCCACAGGCGAACATACGAGCCTCGCATCGCTGGGAACCGAACGGCGGAAGAAGTTGTACGCTCGCTACATTCGCCGCTACCGCCAGCACCCCTCGGTATTGTGCTGGATGGTTGGCGTCGGCGCACACAATTTCGATTTCTGCCCCGGTGCCATGGATGGGCGATTCTCGCCGAAAATCGAGAAGGAGAAACCCCTGCGAGCGCTATGGGATTTCTGCCGCACTGTGGATGACACGCGTCCCTGTTTTGGGCTGAGCAGCGGCGATCTGGCACCAGTATGGACCTCGATGGCCTACCAGGGATTCGGGGTTGAGTTGCAGGAGCGCGAAAACTGGCCTCTGCGCTGGGCGACGAAGCGGCACAAGCCCCTGATGCCTTGCGAGTTCAGCTTGCCCTACTACCGCGACTGGTTTGCCAGGGGCGTTGGCCGGACAAGCCGCTCCCACGTCAATCCGGCCGCTACCCGTTGCCTGGCCACCGAGTTCGGCGCCATGTTTCTCGGATCCAAAGCCTACGCGAACGAGACGCCGGACTACCTGAAAACCATCGGCAGCATTCCCGGTTCGCCCACGCGCTCCTGGGCCTACGAAAACGTCAAATCTTTGTTTGCGGACACGCTGAAAGCCTGGCGTGCCTATGGCATCTCGTTCGTGTACCATGCGGAGATTCCCTATTTCTTCACTGGCGATGCCCCGACATTCCCCTTGGCGACGGATCACGATCCTCGCCGCAAGGTCGCCACTCCCGAGAGTCTTCGCAGTTCTCTGCAGGCCAGAGACGAACTCTCCGCCTTTGGGAAACGGGTGCGCGAGGCCACGGAACCCCTCATGGCTTTCATCGGTGGTCCCGGGGGACAGTTCACCCGGAAGAACCATGCATTCTGGGCCGGTGAGAATGTTGAAAAGGCACTGGTTGTGGTCAATGACACTGAGAAAGGCGCTGACATCACCGCCGAATGGACGCTTCAGACAGCCGATGGAGAAACCATCGCCAAGGGAACGGTCTCCACGTCTGTCCCAGCGGGCCGACGGGATGTGAAGACCTGTGTCATCCGTTTTCAGGTGCCAAGCGTGGACCAACGGACGGATTGCATCCTCTCCGTTTCGGCTCTGGCGAATGGCGTGACCAGAGTTGCCGTGCGCCCCTTTGCACTCACGGTGTTTCCCCGCCCTGCGCCTCCTGCGGAACCTGCCCCGGCATTCTGCCTTTTCGACCCGGTCGGCGACACCCGTGAGGCCTTGCGAGTGCTGGGAGTTGCCTCTCGCGAACTGCCAGACCGCCTCGATTCGGCACACCTCCTGGTGATTGGGCGTCACGCGCTCGAACAGGACGAATATCGAACTCGGCTGAAAAAAGCTGGTTTCGACCAAGCGCTCCGGCAGGGCATGCGGGTGTTGATCTTCGAGCAGGGCGCTCCCGAGTGGGAAGGAACAGTCATGGGACTGCGGCTGAAACGCTTGTCCACACGCCGGACGTTCGTGCGTTGCCCCAAGCACCCGGTCCTGCAAGGTCTGGCAAATGCCGATTTCCATCATCTTCGCGGTGACAGCGATCTGATCGGCGCCTATGCGGAACCCGCGTCTCTGCCCAAAACCTACCCAACCTATTTCTGGCACTGGGGCAACGACAACATCGTCGCAACCTACGTGATCGAGAAGCCCCAGGTCGGGGCCGCGCGCGCATTGGTGGATTGCGGATTCGATTTGGCTGAATCCGCCTTGCTCGAAATCGCCGTGGGCGAAGGAATCATGATGTTCTGTCAGATCGATGTCACAAACCGTATCGGAAAGGATCCGGCGAGCACGGCGCTGGCTAGGAATCTGCTGCGCAATCTCAGCGCAGCCAAGCGGACTGCATCCGGTTCAAGCTACGAGGATCTCCTCGCTCGTAACCGTCCCAAACAGAACGTTGACGGCTACCTCAGCCCGGTCCCCAAGATCGGGGGCCTCCATGGTGGAAATGTGTTTTTCCGGAAGAAACTCCGTGTGCCTGCCTTCGACGCCACCTCCGCATCTCCCCTCTTTCTGCGTGTTCGGGACAAGAAGGGAGGTGCCTGGATCACCAGTCTGAGCGGTGCCAAGTTGAATACGCCCTGGCAGCAGGCGAAACGGGCCCGCATCGAGACAGTCCTGCGTTTTGTGAATGGCGAACGTGTGGCGACAGGTCCAGAACTGGCCAGCTTCACAGATCGTGACCGGCTCTACCCACACACCTGGAACAAGATCCCTGGCATGAGCTACGCGTTCGACCCCTACACCTACTATCGCTGGTAGGAACGCCCGCTCGGTGTGCGGGACGTCCCCGGACCGCGAGCATGTCCCCCGTCGCCCTCGGTCCCGGAGGTCCCGAGCCACTGTCCGGGTGGTGCGCTGGTGGTGGGGGACGTCCCGGACCGCGAGCATGTCCCCCGTCGCCCTCGGTCCCGGAGGTCCCGAGCCACTGAGGGCTGGCACACCCACACACCTCCCTACGTCCCACTGTGTTCGCTTCTGACCACGCGTCCTGCGACGATCACGGTTTGCACCTGGGTCTGTGCAAGTTCGGCGGGTGAGCAAGCGAGCACATTGCGATCGACGATGGTGAGATCCGCGAGCTTTCCGGATTCCACGGAGCCAATGTCAGCATCCAGGTCCAGCACCTTTGCGGCGGTTCGCGTGTAGAGCGCTAATGCCTCCCGAGCTGTCAAGCCCTCCTCGGGACCAAGCACACTGCCTGCGAGCGTTTGTCGATCCATGGCTGTAGCCATGCCCCGAAACGGATTCCAATGCACGATTGGCGCATCCGAACCACCACCGAGCACCACCCCGGAATCCAAGCACGTCCGGAGCGGCAGGAACTTGGCGGCACGCACATTCCCCACAAAGTCTTTCACGGTCTCGCCCCAGGCCCGCAGAAATCCCGGCTGCACAGCCATTCCGACTCCGGATTCCGCAAGGCTTTGCAGTGAACTTGGAACGGGGAAATAGGCGTGGATGACATGACTTCTGCCGATAGCGCCAGATGGGGGACTCTCCGCCAGCACTTGAGCCACCTCGACCAATCCCCGGTCGCCTGTGACGTGAACGGCCATGGGCCAGCCTCTCGACCGGAACTGCTCGACCCGTTTCCTGAAGTCTGGCAAGGAAAGTCTCGTCATCCCGACGTTGTCCGGTTCCCCGCAGTAGGGTTCGAACATGCAGGCTGTGCGGTGCATGATAAAGCTGTCATAGAACTGTTTGGCTGGCCCCATCCGCAAGCAGGTTCCCACCGGGCCGTAGGCAGGAATGCCATTCGCCAGATCAGGTTGCTCAAGATGTTGGGTTGCCGGTAGCACGACCACCCGGGTGTCTAGTTTGCCGGCCTGGTTCAGGGCAATGTAGGCGGTGATCGCGTCCTGCGTCGGGTGCGGATCGGCCACGGTTGTCACCCCGTACCTTGCGAACTCCGCAGAGGAAGCCTGAAGCGCCGTTTCCATGGACCAGTCCAGTGGCGAACCCGGGATGTTGACGACTCCCATGGCCGACGAGAAGAAGAGGCCGGGAACTTCGCCCGTGCGAAGGTCTTCCGGAAGGAATGGCGCGGCCGCAGGGGGCGTCTCCTGCACACAGTGTTCGAGGACATAGGAGTTGACGATCCGCTTGTGGACGTCGGATATGACAATTGGACGATCCTTTGCAACGCGATCCAAATCCGAGGCGCAGATCTGGCGGCCCTCGGCAAAATGCGCGGCGCGAAAACAGTCGCCTTGACCATGAATTGGTGCTCCATCCGGAAGATAGTCTCCCCTTGCCTGGAGACGGGAGAGGATTTCCTCGATGGAGGTGCAGTCGTACAGCAGAGCGGTGCTTGCCGCGAGACGTCCAACACGGCTGAAGTGCGCGTGTGTGTCGATCAGACCGGGAAGCACCGTGACTCCCTCCAAGTCAACCACCTCCGCACACGGACCGGCATGGGCCAGAACCTCTTCAACCGAGCCCACGGCCGTGATGCGGTCTCCGCAGATCGCCACAGCCTGCGCCACGCAGTCATGATCGTCCATTGTGACGATTCGACCGTTCTTGAGTACGAGTGTCTTGGTCACTGTAAACTACCATATGGAACAAGAACGCGGAACAGTTTCACCACGAAGACACGGAGGACACGAAGCTCAGGCAGAAGAAGAGCAAGGAGAACCACGAAAAGCACAAGAACTTACATTTTGAGTTTCAGCTTCCTTTTCCGATTCTGCTTTCTCTGTGCTCTCTGTGGTGGGATTCCTGGACTCGTCCTAGCCCTCGTCGAGTCTTCTCAGCCGCCGCCGGGCAGGACGAGCTGGATCACACCGGCGTTAATGCCTTCGGTCTACATCTGCCCCGTCAACACCAAGTTGCAAGTTGCAGGGATACTACGTGAGTGCTGTTGGAGTCCTTTCTTGTTCTCATACAAAGCCGCAAAGACATAAAGGAATGCTCTATTACTCCGTGATGGCAGATAGCGGTCTCCAGTCACCACAGATGAAAACAGAGGATGGGCTGATGAATCACATCGCATTGATAAACGGACGTGTTGTTGATGGCACCGGGCGCCCAGCCATGGAGCCCGCCACGGTACTCGTCGAGGGATCGGTTCTGGCGGCTGTGGGCCCCGCGCCGGATATTCCCCTGCCGAAGGAATGCAAAGTAATCGACGTGCAGGGCAAGACCGTGCTGCCGACCCTGATGGACGGACATATGCACGTGAGCGGCGAGCCCGGACGACTGGATCATATGGGCCATGTCAGGACCAACCTGCAAGCCGTCGGCAAATTGCAGGCGTGCCTGCTGTGGGGAACGGGGACTGTGGCACATGCCGCAGGCTCGGTGGAAAACATGATCCTGCGGGATGCGATCCAAAGTGGACAGATACACGGGTGCTCGGACCTGCTGGTCGGCGCCGTTGTCACGGCAACGTGCGGTCATGTCCGCGGACGCAGCGCGGATGGCCCCTGGGAGATCCGCAAAGCGTTGCGTGAAATGATCGCGGCCGGCGCAGACCACATCAAGACCTGCGCCTCCGGAGGATTTCAATGGGAGCACGAGAAACTGACCCATGAAGACTACACGCTCGAGGAACTCCGCGTGCTTGTCGGCCAGGCGCATTCCCGGGACAAACGAGTGCATGTTCACGCCCACGCGCAACCGGGTCTGGGAAATGCCATCGAGGCCGGCTGCGATGTCATCCTCCACGGTGCATTGATCGACGAGCCTGCGCTGGAGGGCATCGCGGCAAAGGATCTGTGGTACATGCCTACCCTCCACATTACGAGCGAGAGGGCCCGAGCGGGTGGCAACTGGCCCGCGCACATGACGGAACGGATGAAGGCGGCCCACCCCATTCACTGTGCCGGTGTCGCAAAAGCGCATGAAATGGGAATCAAGATCGTCACTGGGACGGATGGCGGACCTGGTTCCATCATGAACGAATTGCGCCTTCTCGTCGACTGCGGTCTTTCGCCCATGGAGGCCTTGGTTGCCGCAACGCGCAGCACAGCGGATGTTCTTGGCGTTCTCGACAAAACGGGCACTCTCGAAGTGGGGAAAGGAGCAGACCTGTTCGTCGTGAATGGCGACCCGGCTCAGAATATCGCAATACTCTCCTCAAAGGACTCGATCTCCCTCGTGATGAAGAGGGGAATCATCCAAATGGCGGGAGATTTCGACCCGAACAAGGCGGATTCGGGCACAGACAGCTAGAGCGCGCGCATCAGAGCCGCCCAAAAGCATCGCGAAGTCCAAAATCGGCTCTTGCCGCTCAGTCTTTGTGGCTGTAGAGGTCTCCGCGAACCTCGGCGTCTTCCATGTCGATCCGAGTCGATTCCAGATCTTCCACCTGCACCTCCATTGGTCTGCGGGTGGGCGGATAGATGTCATGCGTGCCAAGCGGTTCCTCCGTCTCAAGACGGTGTTTGGCTGCGGCGATCTCGTCGCTGAATTGTGGCAACCATTCCTTCTGTGCCACAATCATTTCATCGACCATCTGCCAGACCTCCGGGGTTGTGCATGCGGCGGCGGTCAACGGGTCGATCATCATGGCCTGCTTGAGCAGCATCAGATTGCCTTCCACCGCCGCCTTCACAGCCAGACGCTGCACGGAGAT
>JAGLDW010000954.1 GCA_023145395.1 Lentisphaeria bacterium
AGCATCTTCACCGAATATTTACCACTGACGGGATCCCTGCCTTTCAAGTCTCTGCCTCTGAGGAGGTTCGGGAAGGCGGTATGGATCAGGGAAAGGGCGTGGCAAAAGCCAATCTGCAGGGCCTGGGCCATCGACGACCTGCTGTTCTACGCAGCCAAGAGAGAGGCGGGCATTCTGGCGTTTGATCCCAGGACGGGAGAGACGCGTTTCACGATCCCGGCTAATACCGAGAATGCCCGCTCGCTCTGGGTGTCTCGCGGCAGCCGCGACGGCCAGTTGACTGTGGGTCTCAAGGACCGTGTTCTTACCGTGGAGACGACGACAGGAAAGATCCTTCGCAGCATCTCCTGCAAGCGTGACCCCGGGATTGCACCCGTTCCCGTGGGCAACGACTTGGTTCTGGTTCCAGGCCACCGCGCACAGTCCATTACCCGAATCGATCCGCAGGGAGACAAGATATGGGAACGTTCCTTGTCCGGATACATGCAGGCACAGCCCTCCGTCTACAGCTCCCTATTGATGATCCAGACACGACAGAACAGCTACGGAGGCCAAGCAACATCCGGTGTCGATCTGAAGTCAGGCGAGATGCTCTGGACAGACAAGACCAATGCCTACGGCTGCGGCGTTGTGTTCTCCGACAATGCCCGCTACTCCGTCGAGGGCGACATGTGGCTAACCCCCAACGCGACGGAGGGGCGGCTGATCAGTCGGACCCCGCGTACGGGAGCCATACGGTGGACATACCGCAAACCCCAGACAATGCTGAGCCACGCCCCACTGCTCGATCCTGTTACGGACAGGGTCTTCGCCGTCCTTGATGATGGCGTTGTAGTATGCGTGGATGGGGAAGATGGAGAAGTCATCTGGGAGACAGATCTGCTCGAGAAGCCGTTGGGGCCGTCAGCCTGCATACTCGCCCCCTACCATTCTGCCCTGTCGCTCAGTGGCGGTTTGCTTCTCGTGCCGAGCAAGAGTGCCACGCTCCACCTTCTCGATATGCAGACGGGCGCGTTACGAGACCGGATCGCATTGGCCGAGGGCATCGTATGGTCTGAGGGGATACGCACACCGTCCGATCTCATGGCGGCACCGCGCGTTGTGGACGACCTGTTGATCGTGCCTTACGTGCAGGGAATCCGCGCCTACAAACATGGCTTCGAACGATACCGACCGAGTGGGCGGAGCCCGATGCTGACCTGGCTGAAGCCGCCCCAAAAACGAGTGGAGACCGGCACCATCACGCTGGCGATCAAGGTTGGCAGCACCGAGAAGGAGTTGGTGGCCAGGTACCGCTGTGACGATGGTGGATGGCGGAAGGAAAGCTTCACTTCGCCCCAGCATGAAGTGGTGATCAAGCAACTGGGCAGTGGTCCCCACATCTGCCGCATCCAAATCCATGAATCCAGTGGGCGCTACTCCACTCCATTGGTCCACCGTTTCACCGTGGATTGCGACTTCGAGGCTCTGTTCAATGATCTGCTGCACGCGCTTGGCAGCGAAAAATACACGGAACGAGACGTGGCGGAGAAACGCCTTCTCGATCTGGGTCCGGCCATCCTGCCGCATCTTGAGAGGCACCGAGCGCACGGGGATCCCGAAATCCGCTTCCGCATCAACCGCGTCATAAAGAACCTGGCAGCCAACGCTCCATAATCGCTTCCGCGGGAATATTTTTGTACTGGTGGAAGAAGTCGAGCGAATGCTGGACCGAGTGTGAGAATGGGAGGGGGCAAGACGCTCCCTCTGCTTTGGGGAATGCGGACACGTCCGGAGGCAGGCTCCGACCACTCTGGAGGGGACGTCACCGCCGCGGAGGGCGATCTCCAGTGGGTGCTTGACTGGAGTCGGCGGTCTCCTCCGTATTCTTTCATACGTGTTTTTCGTGGTTGTATTCGTCTCTGTTCTGCGGGATTCGCAGGGCATGGCTCGCCGGAATCTCTCCCTCCTATTCCCCCTTCGTGTTCATCGTGTCTTCGTGGTGAAAGAATCAGGTGGCTTGCGGCCCGGTAACGTCCCGCATCAATCAGCGAAAAACGCACCCCTCACGGCTCGGAAGCTTGAACAACTGCGCTACTTTGGATTACCTAGTTCTAGCGGCACTACACAACCCCAGGGGAAATGACCATGACCAATCCAGCCGTCGGACTTCAGCTCTTTTCCGTGCGTGGAGAATGTGAAAAGGATCTGCCTGCCACGCTCAAAGCCGTCGCCGACATCGGCTACGTCGGCGTCGAACCCTATGGCTACGGCGGAGACACCATGGTCTGGCAGGAACACGAAGCGAAGGACATTCGCCTCATGCTGGACGACCTCGGACTCATCTGCTGCGGCATCCACTTGCACACCGACGCCCTGCTCGGGAACAAGCTCGCGCGCACCATCGAGTTCAATCAGATCCTGGGCAACCGGTTCCTGATCGTCGCCGCCGACGCCCCGCGCATGAAAACCATTGACGGCATTGCGGAACTCGCAGGCATCCTGGACGACACGGCCGCAGTGCTCAAAAGCAAGGACATGTTCACTGGATACCACGCGCATCCCTTCGACGCCGAGATTGTCGAGGACATCCCCGCCTGGTTCCGCCTCTTCGCCCAAGTCGCGCCAGAAGTGGTGATGCAGATGGATGTGGGCAACTATTTCCGAGGGGGAGGCGACCCAGTTGCCGCCATGCGAGAATTTCCAAACCGTGCGCGCACGGTGCACGTCAAGGACACCAACTCCCCCGTGAACGGCGCCATCGGCCAGGGAGAGGCGCCCGTGACCGAGTTCCTTGAACTATGCGAGAGCCTCCACGGAACAGAATGGTACGTGGTCGAGGAATGCGCCCCCGGCGGCCTCGGCTTCGAAGTGGTCGAACGCGCTTTCGCGGCACTGGCCGAATTGCAGAAATAGCAGCACTCCGAATCGGAAGGGCAACACGTCATGGCGGACAAGATCAGAGTCGGAGTCATCGGAGTCGGGCAGATCGGGACCAAGCATCTGCACACGTACACAAGCATTCCCGAAGCGGAAGTCGTCGCCGTCGCGGATCTTTTCGAGGACCGGCGCGAGCGGGCCCAGAAAGACTTCGACGTCCCGGACGCCTACGCCGACTTCAAGGATCTTCTCGCCCGCGACGACATCGACGCGGTGGATGTCTGCGTGCACAACAACAAGCACGCTCCGCTGACCATCGCGGGCCTTGAAGCGGGCAAGCATGTCTACTGCGAAAAACCCATGGCCGGCACCTACCGCGATGCCGAAACCATGCACCTCGCAGCGAAGAAGAATGGTCGGAAGCTCGCCATTCAGATGAGCACCGTGTTCACCCCGGAATCACACGCCGCCAAGAAACTCATCCAGGACGGCGAGCTGGGCGAGATCTACTATGCACGCTCCTTTGGCTACCGCCGCCGCGGCCGCCCCTTTGTGGATGGCTACGGCACGGCCAACTTCGTGGACAAGAGCATCTGCGCCGGCGGCGCCCTCTTCGACATGGGCATCTATCACATCGCCCAAATCATGCATCTGCTCGACAATCCAGACGTTCTCACGGTCACAGGTCGCACACACCAGATGCTCGACATGTACGAAGACCGGCGCGAGTTCAGCAACTTCAGCGTCGAGGAAATGGGGCTCGGCTGGGTGCGTCTGGCGGGCGGGATTTCCTTTGATATCGAGGAGACCTGGGCCGTCCACCACGACGGTTCCGAAGCCAGCAAGGTGCTCGGTAGCCAGGGGGGAGTCAAACTCAACCCCCTCACCTATTTCTCCAGCCTCGCCGACATGCCCATGAGCTCCACCTTCGATCTGAAGAGTTCCGACACGCGCTGGCACTCCTGCTTCCCGGAGATCAAGTGGTACGACTCGCCCCAGCAGCA
>JAGLDW010000955.1 GCA_023145395.1 Lentisphaeria bacterium
CCTCGCGCGCTCGTCGTCCTTGACGAGGAGGCAGCCGCAAAACTCGACAACGACGAGTTCTACCGCTGGATGGCCGAGAACGACTACCGCATGGACGGTTTCCTCGCGGAGAGCAAGCGGAACGCCGAGAAGTAAGCAGCGAAATGACCGTTCGGCATGAGGGATGCATCCAGCATCGCTCGGTTGATTGGCCGCGCTGGATTGTGGAAGTAGAGCCTGTTGCCGCCAATCGGCGCCAGGTCAAACAGCCTCGCGTCCCCCTCCTCTCCCGCCTCTGGCATCGCGTAGGCACCTGACCGGAAAGGATGGAGAGAAGAGTATGCTGCAATACGACACGATCGAGAAGACGTTCCAATTCACCAGTGGTTCCATGATCCTTCCTCCGTGGAGGATTCTGCTTGAAATCGACGGGGTGACCCTCGACTCGGGCACAGCGAAATGCCTGGCGCTGCCGGACGAGGGATCCGATATCCACCTCACATTTCCCGCAGAGCAACTGAAACTCCATCTGGCGATTCGCCCTCACGGTCCCGACATGACGGAACTGGCCTCCACGCTGGAGAACACGGGTGATGCACCCCGAAAGATCGGCCGCGTCTTCCTGCTTGCGTGCGAGAAGGGCATTGAGCTGGGCGAGGAGGAGAGCACGGTAGTCCTGCCTCTGCCGGGAGTGATCACCCAGCGCGCGGTATACCGAGTGGCGGCGGACGAGTGCCCTCGGGAAAGCAAGATCAAGGCACTCTTCCACAACCGCCAGTCCGGGTTCTCGCTGCTTGCGGGATTCAGCACCTTCGCCCGAGCTGACACGGTGGTGATCCACGACGCGGACAAAGCAGGGAACTTGACAACCCTACACGCATGTTGCGACTACGCGGGATGGGTGCTTGAACCGGGGAAAGCCACAGAGCTTGAAACACTGTTTCTGGCAGCCGGGACAGATCCGTATGCACTCCTCGAGGCGTGGGCGGATCTGGCGCGCAACTCCTGCGCGCGCCGCCAGTGGGAGGACGTCCCAATAGGCTGGCTCGGCTGGTCCTGGGTGGACGCCTTCAACGTCGAGAACTACGAGGAGACGATGTTGCGCAACTGCCGCGCCATCCGCGACCGCCTGCCCGGACACTCCATTCAGTATGTCTGGTTGAGCATCGGCAATCTGGCGGGGGGGACACCGGGAAACTGGCTCGAGTGGAACTACAAGAACTTTCCGAGCGGTCCGCACGCGCTTGCGGCCAAACTGGCAGAGTTGGGGTTTCGTCTCGGTCTCTGGTGCGGGCCCTTCTACATCTGCTCCGCGATGGAGCAGCTTGTGGAGGAATTGGGCGAAGCGTTGCTCAAACGCGATGGCGAGACCATGGTGGTCGCTCCTGAATGGCGGTACGGCGACCATGGACACCTGCCCAGGGAGAAGCGTCCCTGCGTCTATGCTCTCGACCCAAGCCACCCCCGTGCCCAGAGCTTCATTCACAAGGTCTTCAAAACCTATCGCGACTGGGGTGTCCGCTACTACATGATCGACTTTCTCGACGCCGGAGCAGGCAGCCTAGGCCCCCATGTGTACGACGCGCATTTTGACAGTTCCCTAGTGGCGGGTCCGGAGGCATACCGCGCATTTCTCCAGACAATTCGAGACGCCTGCGGCGACGACACGTATCTGCTGAGCAGCAGTGGCCCCATGGTTCACAATGCGGGGCTTGTCGAGGCCATTCGCACGGGCAACGACTTCGGCGAAGGGCGGCAGATCACACCACAATCCTTCTTCTACCCCGCCAGCTTCGTGATCAACGGCGCAGGGTTCTGGACCGGCCCCGGATATGCCCTTCGCAATCAGGCTTGCGCCTACTACACCCACCGCAAGCTCTATATTAACGACTCGGGAAACGTGCTCACTGTCGATAGCCCCCTCGCGCTGGAGTCCGCACGCATTCATGCCACCATTCACACCTTTGGCGCCAGCCCCGCCATGTTCGGGGACGACATCGAACGCATGGCGGCCGACCGGCTCGAAATCCTTCGCAAGACCCTTCCCCGTCCGCACGAGATCGCGAAACCGCTCGACTTGTTCGAAACCCCCTACCCCGATCATCCGAAGCTTTTCCACCGCCGTGTTGTGACTCCCTGGAGCATCTATCATGTCCTAGCCGTCTACAATTTTTCCGAAGACGAGCTGCGCCTGCCGGTGCAGTGGAGTCAACTCGATGAATCCGCCGACACAAGCATGGCGATCTGGGAGTTTTGGAACCAGCAGTATCTAGGATTGTGCGAAGGTGGGTTCGAAGCTGTGGTCCCACCTGGCAGCGTGCGCGTCTACCGTCTGGCCGCCGACCTGGATCGACCGGAGCTCCTCGGCACGGACATGCACCTGACCATGGGAGAGATGGAGGTCGTGGACTGCGCCTGGGACGAACGGACACTGACGCTCTCCGGACAGGCGCTGCGCCCCTCCGGTGAAATCGGTTGCGTGTTCTTCCGCGCCCCCGCTGGCCTGGCCGTTCAGAACCCGCAGGGGCTCTGGATCGCCAAGGATGCGCGGGACAACTGTCTGATCATCAAGAAGCGACTCGATTTCACGACAGAAAAAACCGGCTGGAACATCACGTTCCAGCCGGTCTGAGGTTCAGGTCGAGAAGTGGATTACTGATCGTAGTAGATCGGAAGCGAGGCGTAGGTGGGTTTCCGGTACCAATCGACATGTCCATCGATAAACCCGATATTCGCGCCGTTGCTATGCACGCTGGGAGCATAGGTGTGGTGGTAGCTGCTGCTGGGCATCCAGTGCGAGGCCCAGCTTGAAGGGTTGCTCGCATTTGGCCACGAGTCGCAAAGCATGGGGACTTGGGTTGGGTGTTTCACCATAGCCAGAGGAATGCCGCGGTAGATTTGGCTGGTGGTGTACCGAGATGCATAGTTCATCAGATATCCTGCCCCAAATACCTGCCATCCATAGCCGCCCCAGTACAGGTTTTCCGCATCGCGAGTTGGACAGCGGTACACCTGCATGTTGGAGAGATAGGGATAGACCGCATCCATCCAGTACCTGGAGGAAGAGGACGACCACCCGAGCGCCAGGTGCATATACGGAAGATCCGATTCGCCATAGCTGCCACCGTATCTCGAGGGCCACATCTGATAGCTTGGCAGAATTTCGTTGCTGTCGTCCGCGTACATGAGGCCGGCGAGAGTGATCTGCTTGAGATTGTTCGTACACGAGATCGAGCGCGCCTTGGCGCGAGCCTGCTGCAATGCTGGCAGCAACATGGCCGCGAGGATGGCAATGATGGCGATCACCACCAGCAGCTCAATCAGGGTGAAGTCCGTGCGCTTCGCTCGTTTTGTCCTGCCAATCATGTCTGTCCCCTTTCTCCTGCCTGTCCCACTGAATCTCCGCAACTCGGGCTCGTACCCGACGCCACACACCGATCATCCA
>JAGLDW010000956.1 GCA_023145395.1 Lentisphaeria bacterium
AAACCAGAAACACACACAACTCCCGCCAAACCACATTTTGACACTGTTTTGAAGCGAAATTGAATCTGCGACTCACCGTTGTCATTGCGCTCGTGGTCCGCCCGGACGCGCAAGCTGTCTGTGCGGAACCATTCAGCTGTTCACTGGTCATCCCCTGCGGGTGGGCTACCTTGGGGACGGCTTTGACAGTGCCACTTGGCGGGAAACGAAGGCACATGCCCACGAAAACGGATCTGGCCAGCAACACACACGAGAGCCAGTGCCCCTGTTGGACATCCGACAGTCTGACGACTTGAACGACACGGTTCGCCGCCGAACAAAAGCAACAACCGCCTGAGTGCCAGGAGATGACACGTGACAGATCACGAGAAACCAGCCGCCGCCCTGTCAGAGGAAGCCGGAACCACCTCCCCGGAACCCGTCGAGCCAGATGCCGAGCCAGCGATCCGTCAGCCACCAGTCTCGCCGGCCCCGCAAGGCACGCCCACGGCCGCACCGGCGCCCATGGTTCCCCCACCCCCGCCTCCAGCGGCACCTGAACCCATCGCTCCAACAGCGCCTGTTTCGCCACCAGCCGTCTCGTCGCCGCCGATCGTGCGACCGGTGATCCGCACTCCCCCGGCGACACCACCAACACCGCCCAAGAAGCGGAACTGGGGATGCCTGATCGCTGCGGGGATCACTGTTCTGATCGCAGGAGCGGGTTGCTTCGCCCTGATACTATTCTCCGGCGTCATCACGGCGGTTGTCGCGGGGGTCGAATCCTCGGGCGTGTCCTTACACGAAGGCGGCGGCGTGCGCGTTCAGGAGAGTGTCATCCAGAAAGGCGCTCCGGGTTGCTCGGACAAGATCGCCGTCATTGACGTGGCTGGCATCATCCGCGGCATCGGCCCGCAGAGCATGGGCGGACGGGTCTGCGCCGAACTGGCCGCGGCCCGGCGTGACGAAAACGTGAAAGCCATCCTCCTCGACATGAACACCCCGGGGGGCGAAGTCACCGCCAGCGACGAGATCCACCGCCAAGTGAACAAATGCCGCGAAGCCGGCAAGAGCGTCGTCACCTGCATGCACGCCATGGGTGCCAGCGGCGGATACTACATCGCCTGCGCCAGCGACCACATCATCGCCAACCGCCTCACCATGACGGGCAGCGTCGGCGTCATCATCAGCACGGTCAACTACAAGGAACTCTTCGACAAGATCGGACTCAAGGGCGAGACCTACGCCTCGGGGAAGATGAAGGACATGCTCAGCGGCAGCCGCATGCGGCGTGATGACGAAAAAGTCTTCGTCCAGGGCATGGTGAACCAGACGTTCACCGAGTTCTGCAAGATCGTGGCGGATGGGCGGCCTGATTTCGCCGATGTCGAGGCCGTCAAGGCCACGCCCTTCGCCGACGGGCGCATCCTCTCGGGCGCGGAGGCGAAGGAAGCTGGCCTGGTGGATCAACTGGGCTACTTCGAGGACGCCATCGCGAAGGCAAGGGAGCTTTCCGGCTCGCCCGGCGCCAAAGTCGTGCGTTTCCGACGGGTTCGCGGACTGCAGGACATTCTCATGTCCATGCAAGCGAAAAAGACCGGGCTGAAGAGCCTGCTTCCCGAGGAGATGAGCGCCATCGAGCCAGGGCGCATGTACTTTCTCATGCCCACCGTCATACCGTAGATGCCAGGAGATCACCAGATGATTCCAACCGTGGATTTTTTCGGGACGCAGATCAGCAGGTTGTTTCTGGGCGACAACCCCATCAACGGACACAGCTACATCCCCGAGATCTGCCCTGGGGGAGAGATGATGGACTACTTCACCGCGCAGAGGGTGGTGGAGTCGCTCTTCGAGGCCGAGAAACTTGGCTACACGGCCTGCCTGCCACTCGCCAACGGCTTCATGATGCGCGTGATCCGCCAATACCGCAACGAAGGGGGCAAGATCCACATGATCTTCCAACCCTTCCCGGCAATCCCCGTCGAAGTCAATGCCCGCCAGATGAAAGCGTGCGATCCTGTCGCCGTGTATCATCAGGGCACCACCACCGACGGCCTTTTCGAGGCGGGAAAGATCGATGTTCTGCGCGACAACATCAAGAAACTGAGGGACGTGGGCAAACCAGTCGGACTCGGAACCCACGTGCCCGAAATCATCCTGCGCTCGGAGGACGAGGACTGGGGAGCGGATTTCTACATGGCCTGCTTGCACAACACCCGCAAGAGGGGCGGAGAGCCCAGTTCCTTCATCACGGGGAAGGCGAAGCACCTCAAGTTCTTCATGGAAGACCGAGAGGAAATGTTCAAGGTGATTCAGCAGGTGGAGAAGCCCTGCATCGCCTTCAAGATCCTGGCAGGTGGGCAGATGTTCTACGGCAAGACGCCGGAGGAGATCCCCGGAGTGGTCGAGTCCGCCTTCCGCGAAACCTTCGCGAACATCAAGCCCACGGACCTGGCCACCGTCGGATTCTTCCAGCGGGACAAGGACCAGTTGAGCGAGAACGCGGAAATTATCAGCAGGGTCCTGGCTGCTCCAGACTGCTGACGCGCGGCAACTGCGCGACAGAACTTCATCTCGCGACGTAGAAGCCAACAACAGCACTGGTGCTGTGTCCACGCCAAATGTTCGCAACGACAAGGAGTCTCGCTATGTCTGGTCTCATGGTTGGCGCCGGACGCGGAACCATCACCCCTCCCGTCGGGGCGATGCTGATGGGGTACGCCCCCGCGCGGGCGGCCGAGGCGGTGCATGACGACCTCGCCGTGACAGCCATCGCGGTGGAGCAAGGCGATACGAAGGTGTTGCTCATCAGCGCCGATGTCTGCGTGATCAAGGACCCGCAAAGCACTCAGTTCCGCAGCCGAATCAGCGAGGCGACGGGAGTGCCTGCGGAGAACATCATCCTTTCGGCGACGCACACGCATTCGGGGCCGGCCATGAGGGGAACGATGGGCGGCGCCGACATCGACGAGGAGTACATCACCACGATCTTCGAACCACAGATAGAGAAGGCGGCTGAGCAGGCCGTTGACACTCTGCGACCTGCCCGGATGGGCGTCGCCACGGTCTCGAGCGATGTGGGAGTGAACCGCAGACAGATCGATCCTTCCGGCAAAATCCGTCTCGGGCAGAATCCGTGGGGTTGCCATGACCCGACAATGACGGTGATCAGCTTCCGGGGAACGGACAACACACCCATCGTCAATCTGATTCACTACG
>JAGLDW010000957.1 GCA_023145395.1 Lentisphaeria bacterium
GTGTCCGCCATCAGGCCGAACGTGTAGTCCAAGTCCCTCTCACGAACGGCATAGGTGCAGGTGGAGATGCGGTCGAGTTCCATGGTTTTTCCCTCTGGTTGATTGGTTTTCCGAGGTCGGGAGTGCAGATACGCATCTCTACCATTGTGGGCGCGTGCGGCCGCGTCAAGGGAAGGCGGGCCGCGTTCCTCCAGTTGCATTTGCCCCTGTCACAGCTTTATTGAGCGTGCAAGTCATTGGTTTCGGATGCAACGCAGAGAGGATGAGAGAAACATGTTCGCGACAAATTTCACCTGGCTGGACTGGTTGATCGTCATCGTCTATCTCGTGGGCACCGGCGCTGTGGGAGTGTGGGTCAACCGCTACATCCACAGTGTGGATGACTACATGGTCGGGGGGCGCGCTTCCGGCACGTTTCTGAACACGGCCAGCTTCATCGGAACGGGGCTTGGGCTCGTCACGATCATGTACGCCAGCATGGACGGATTCAACCGTGGATTCGCCTGCCTGATTCTGCCCTTGATCGGGGTCTGCGGCGCACTTTTCGTCGGCTCGACCGGATTCGTCATCAAACGCCTGCGCACGCTGAAACTAACCACCATCACCGAGTTCTTCGAGGTGCGTTTCGACCGGCGCTGCCGCATCGCCGCCGGTCTGATCTGCGCCGTGGCGGGCATCCTCAACATGGGGCTCTTCCCAAAGATGGGGGCGACGTACATCACCTACGCCACCGGACTCGCTTCGCAGTTCGAGAACCCGGTGCTGATCGTCAATCTGGTCACCAGCGCGCTCATCGTCCTGGTTCTCGTCTACACGGTCATGGGCGGCATGGTCTCGGTGATCGTGACTGACTACATGCAGTTCATCGTGCTCGGGATCGGGCTAGTGGTGGCCGTGTGCTTTGTCCTGACGCTACCGGGTCTGGGCTGGAACGATCTCTGCGCGACGCTGCTGGAGCATAAGGGAGAAGCGGCATTCAATCCCATGCATGGGGAGGGATACGGTTGGCTCTTCGTCGCCTGGATGTTCTTTCAAGTGGGAATCATTGGCGCGGTGGGCTGGGCGCCCGAGGCATCACGCGCACTCACCGCCAAAGACGCGGAGACCAGCCGCAAGACCTTCCTGCTGGCCATGCCCGGCCAGTTCGCCCGCTGGGCGTTGCCCGCTATCCTCGCCATCGCGGCATTCGCCTTTATCGTGCGCGACCCCGCGTTGATGGGGCATTTTTTCCCTGACGGTGTGGCTGAGGGCTCCAAGTTCGCTGGGCAGGCATTGCCGCTGTTTCTCGGGAAGGTCGTGCCCACCGGCCTGCTCGGAATCATCAGCGCAGGGCTACTGGCAGCCTTCATGAGCACACATGACAGCTACTTCCTCTGCTGGAGCTCGGTGATCGTGCGTGATGTGATCGGCCCGACGAGGAAGCAAGCCATGACGGACCGCGATCAGATCAAGTGGACACGAATCTGCATCGTCGGCATCGGGATGTTTCTGCTGATCTGGGGCGTCTGGTACGAATTGCCCGAAAGCGTGTGGAGCTATATGGCCATCACCGGTGCTGTGTACTTCTGCGGCGCGGGCGTGGCGCTTATCGGCGGAGTCTATTGGAAGAAGGCGTCCAGCACGGGAGCCTTCGTCTGCATCATCGCGGGACTCATCAGCCTGATCGGCCTGGATCCGATTCTCAAACCGATTCAGGAGTTGTTGCCCTGGGTCACCGCCCCGATTGTCAGCTTGTTCAACTACGGCGTGTGCATCACGCTTTTCGTTGTCTGTTCCCTGGTGTTCCCCGATCCGAAGAAGGCGCCCGAGGGCGAGAGCGAGGAGGCATAGAGCCATGGAAAACTGGAAAACCTTTTGGACTGTGTTTTGCGGAATTGGCGCTGTCAGCTTTGCTTTGCTGATCATCGTGGTCGTGCCTCTGGGCGGGATCGAGCTGAAGCAGTTCTTCCGCAGCCTGTCGGGCGAGAAGAATCCCGGGACACAGGATTGAGAACTTTCCGTGCCAACCCCAAATCAGGAGTAGAAGAGCATGAACGGACTTGAGAGAACGCTGGCCTTCCTACGGGGCGAGGCTGTGGACCAGCTGCCCTACCATCCCATCGTCATG
>JAGLDW010000958.1 GCA_023145395.1 Lentisphaeria bacterium
CGCGGGTTTCGCCAACGACGTCGGCAGAGCCACATTCCGGGCAGCTTTCAAGCAGGCCACGGGTCTGGTAGTTGCAGCTTTCGCAGAAGGTGAATTCCGGCGACACGCAGACCTGTGCGGACTGGGTGCGGTGGAACACCTCGGTCATCAGGTGCGCAATGGATTCGGCGTCCGGTCGTTCTTCCCCGATGAAGCAGTGGGTGATGGCACCGGACTCGATCATGCTGTGGTACTTGGACTGCTCGATGATGCGGTCGACCATCGACACGTCCGCTTCGGCGGCGAGGTGGATGGAGTTGGTGTAGTATTCCGCATCTTTCGGCCCCTTGACGATCTCCTTGGATTCTTCCGCGAAATAGACCATGTCGGACTTGGCGAGGCGGCGCGCAGCGGACTCGGCGGGCGATTCCTCGAGGGTAAACTTGAGGTTGTGCTTCTTCGCCAGCTTCTTGGCCTTGGAATACATGTGCGCCACAATCTTCAGCCCGAGGCGCTGCGCTTCTTTCGAGTCGTGCAGCTCCTGGCCGATCAGGAACTTGACGGCGTCGTTCACGCCGATGAGGCCGAGGATGTAGGTGCAGTTTTCAAGGTCGACATACGGCTTGCCATCGTTGGAAACCTTGCCGATCTGCCAGAGCGGGTGGCCGGGGCCGCTGATCATTTCGGCGGCCTTGACCTTCTTCTGCAGGTGGGCTTCGACGGCGAGCTCCATGGTGCGGTCGAGTTCGCCGAGAAAGTTTTTCATAATGTCGCCGCCAGTGCGGGCCGCGCGGTACGAGGCCTGCGGAATGTTGATGGTAACATTCTGGAAGCCGCAGAAGCGCATGCACTCGGGGTGCTGGAGCATCCGGTTGTCGGAGATCGTCGTGCGCAGGCGGCAGCAGGCGGAGAGGGTCACTTCGTCGCGGTCGAAGATGAAGTAGGTCGAACCGTTTTTGCTGGCGAGTTCGCAGGCCTCTTGGTAGATCGCGAACTGCGAGGGATCCTCGAAGGTTTCGTCGGAGACGTGGAAGTCGCACTTGGGGAACTCGAAGATGCGGCCGTTGGCGTCGCCTTCGCCGAAGACCTGGAGCAGGGCGCGGCAAAAGTCCTGCGACTCCTGGGTGTAGTCGCTATAGGTCACGACGGCCTCGCCGCGCTCTTCGAGGTTAGCGGCGGTGGCGGGGTCGAAGACCATGCCTTCGGTCTCGTCGGG
>JAGLDW010000959.1 GCA_023145395.1 Lentisphaeria bacterium
CGCAGCGGAAGAAGACGTTGCCGATGACGAAATCCCCGCCGTCGCCATCGTCGAAGTAGACGGCGGCGTTGCCGTGGCCCATGGGGCTGCCGATGTTGTGCCAGAAGTTGTAGCGCACGATGTTGCCGCGGCAGGAGGGATTCCGTCCCTTGTAGTAGGCGCCGCAGTCGTCGGTCTCGGTGCAGATGTGATGCACGATGTTGTATTCGAAGATGTGGTCGTTGCCGCTGACCCCGATGGCCTGATGCGGCGCGTCGTGGATCAGACTGTGCGCGACGCGGTTGCCGACGCCGCTGATCACGAAGGCGTTCGCGTAGGTCAGTTGGTGCCGCGAGAAACGCCAAACGTGATTGTTGATCGCCTCGTGCCCGGCGGCCACGAGGGCCTTGCGGTCGCCGCCTTTGAGAGTGATTCCTCCCGTGCCGGTGTCGTGGACGTCGCAGGCCTCCACCTTGTGTTTCATCCCGCCCGAGATGTTGATCCCGAGTTGACGCGTGTTGCGGACCTCGCAGGCCTGGATCCGGTTCTCGGCGCCGCTGATGACATCGATGCCGTTCGCGAGCGTCGCCTCGACGATGAAGCCGCGAACAGTGATGTTGCTCGTTTCATGGAGCGCGATCACGGGGCCGGCAAGGGTGGAGAGCACGATGCGGCTTCCAGCCAAGTCGGCGGGCGGCAGAAAATAGAGGTGTTTTGCCTTGCGGTCAATGTAGTATTCGCCCGGAGCCGTGAGTTCCTCCAGAAGATTCAGGGCGCAGTAGCGTCGCGGCGACGGATTGCCATGTCGGACGCTGTAGACCGTTGGGGCGGCCAGCGTGATCCGCCGTTTCTCACGGTCAATGGCCTTGACCTGGATGACTTGGGAGAACCAGTCGAAACACCAGTATCCACGCAGCCACACGCCGGCATCCGCATTCCACCGCCCCGCACGCTCGCCTTCGTATTCGAAGACGCCGCCTTTCTGGGATTTGTCGCCTGTTCGGGGACACGAGCCTGCGTCAATGATCTTTGCAATGGTCGTCCAGCCCTTGTCCGGCCAGCGCGCCAAGGTCATCCGCTCGTCGTTGAAGAACAACTCCGGAACCTTTGGGACACCCCGGAACTTGGCTGGGAAGGTGCCGAGTTCCGTGATCCCGAGCGCACTGAGATCCACTTCCAACACCTGCTCCCGAATGCCCGGATCGAGCCGGTTCCGAATGGTCGTGGCGCTTACTGGCTTGAATGCTTCCGGCGGCACGATGGGACCGCCGCTGAGCTGGACCTTTTCGCCTGGACAGGCCTGGTAGAGAATCGGTGCCTCGGGCGTTCCCCCGTCCTGGGCCTCGAGTATGAATGTCTCGCTGAAAGAGTAGAATCCGCCGCGAACGACAACAGTGATGCCACCGGGTGCGGCGCCGGTTGTCTTCGTCTTCAGGGCGCGCACCGCATCGCGTGCTCGCGCCAGGCTTGCGAATGGGCCATCGGTCTTGTCCGCATTCGGCGTCGACAGAGTGCCGGACCAAGTATTGTCGCCGTTGGTCGCCACATAGAAATCAGCTGCGGGGATCGCAATATTCTTCCTGTGCTCTGCAGTGGATAGACACCCGCTGCAAGCGAGTAGTGCGGCCGCCAGGAACGTCATCGACCATGTCATGCTTTGCATCGTCATTCTCCTCGTATAGTATCCGTACTCTACGCTCTCTTGCCAATGCGTCCATGATTGAGCGGGGGAACTCAACGCAAAGACGCAAAGTTGAGGCGGAGACACACGAGCGGAAACCGTCAGGAAATGGTGAAAGGGAGAACGATGAATCTGAAGAAGATACTTGTAGGCATGGGTGTGGTGAGCGTGATTTTGGGTGTCGGATGTTCTCGGGAACCGAAAGCTTCGGCAAAAGCATCCGGTGGCGAACGACAGAAGATCGCCACATACTCGCTGAGACCCGGACAGGAGGAGATGGTCACCATAGACGCAACAGGTGAAATCACCGTTGGCATCAGCCTGTATGTCACGTCGTCTATGCTTTCGCGCTACGGTGGGACAAAGACGAAGATAGCCGAACTGCGGGACAAGACCCAGAGGATGTGGATTCGTGGGTTGCCGGGCATCGCAGAAAACTCGAGATACGGCTCCCGCCTCCCTACGCCGAGCGTGGCGTCGACATTCTCGCCAGTGGGCGGCAAAGTACGCGTTCAGATAGCGAGTCTAGTCGATATGCCCATACTACTGACCATATACACTGAGCGGTAGCCTATGGGACGGCACGGAAATAACGTACCATTTTCGACGGCCCAACCGTACTGGCAGCTACCCATTGAGTTCGCAGACCGGAACACGGGATACAGTCATGAGGGAACGCATATGTTCCTCGTCAATGACTTTGTCCGCTCCGTGGCCGCCAACCGCCTTCCTCCAAACCACGTCTGGCAGGCCGCTCGATACAATATGCCCGGCATCGTGGCGCACGGATCCGCCCGGTGTGATGGCGAGAAACTGGCGGTCCCGGATTTCGGCACGCCCTCCCCCAACTGGGCATCCCTAGTCGAAACCCAGCCCCCCTGCAACCGTGACGAAACCATAATTCCATTGCCATACCGTGACCGGAGGGGTGTCATGGGCGGAATCCTGTAGAGAATCTCTGCCGCCCATTCGCCCCTGGAGGAACCGCATCTCCGCATGCGGCTGGGTTGACGTTGATTGTGAGAGCATTGCGCCACGGCCGGTTACGGAGAACCAGCTCCTCAATTCGTCATTGCCCTTTGATCGGATTGCACCGATCCAATTCGATGTGCCATCAAGCCTCGACAACCTCGTCCGGCTTTCACATCGCTTGATCAAATTCATCCCGGTATCTGGCAACGCCAGACACGCCTGCCATGGCGTCATCATCCAGAATGAGCACCATGAATGCTTCGTCTGGAATCCCGTCCCACTGGCAAGAAATGTCGTGTTGCGAGGCAGGAGAGAATGCAAACCGTGGGTAATATTCAGGGTGGCCGAGAACAATGATGAATGGACAATCGCGTTCGCGCATCGCGTCGATTCCGGCATGAACCAGCAGAGATCCGATTCCCTGGCGTTGGCACTCCGGCAGAACGGCCATGGGCGCAAGCCCCATGCCTCGTGCGGAACTGCTCTCTCCTGATACAAAGACCGGGCTGAAGAAAATGTGTCCGACAACCTGACTGTCATCTACCGCCACAAGGGACAGAACGTCGGGACATGCAGTCCGGATCGCATCCACAATTGCGGCCTCGGCCGGTTGACCGAAGGCCATCTCGTTGAGTGCGTGCACTGTTCCCATATCATCAGGCTGTTCTGGTCGTATGATTATCATCTTTCTTCTCCAGCCGAACGTGCTCTTCTCCCGCCGAGGAACGAGGCCGGGAGCACCTATTCGTTGGCATTGTAGCTTCCGTCGCTATCATCTTTTGTTGCTGGCGGGTTCAGGCCTTGGCCCGGTGGGGATGCGTTGCACCCGACGATCGGATTCCATGATTCGGAGCCTGTAGTAACAATTCTTTGCGTTGCACAATCTCTGGCAAGTACCACATCAGGGTGGTCCTCTGGCAGTTGCCGCTTTGGAGCGAAAACGAAATAGAGGATTGCCCCAAATCCGTTGAAAACGAGCACCACTACCACCCATGTGATTTTGGAGTGGACGTCTATGTCACGCCGACTGCACAGGCTGACCAGTGATATGAGCCACAGAGCCAACAGGAGTGCCACTGCAAGTTGCATTTCTCAAGCATCTCCAAGTCTGTCAACGATTATCCCGCAGCTACACTGCACACGCGACTGTTGCAGATTTTTCCGCAGTTGTGCTCACACTAGCATTTCTGTCCAAGTTCGCCAACTTTAGCGGTTCGTGCTCGGCATGCAGCATTTGGCGGTCCGGGGGGAACGCCCCAATGTCATGAAGTTTCTATCCGTATGCGCCTTGGGTAGGTCCGCCGGGCTCCGGTGGACCCTGGGTGCATGGTGCCCATTGCACCTACGTGCGCCCGTGAGCGCATGTCATCAGAGCGGTGAAAGTCCGCTCCACGTGCACGCATCAAGCGTGAAGTCGAACGTAACTGCGTCGCCGCGAGGCGGGGTGGAGAGCAACGGGAGACGAACAATCGGTCCGTAG
>JAGLDW010000096.1 GCA_023145395.1 Lentisphaeria bacterium
GCGACCATGAAGCCGTTTTCCATCATCATCGAGGCGCCGATCCGCGCGGGAGCGCCCGCCATCTTCTCGATATAGTGCTGGCCCAGGAAGCAGAGTCCATCGAGATTGTAGCGTGCGCTCAACTGCTCCATAGCCAATCCGAGGCGCACAGAGCGGTCCACATCCGCCGTGGCGACATGTCGGACCTTGAACCGGCCCATGAGGTGGTTGGTACAGGCACGGATCTCCTCTTCGGCGACATCCTGCCACAAGTCGATGAGATGATCCGCCTGGACGGAGATGACCTCGGGACCCAGCCTGCCGCGGACGCTGCCGCGATCAAACTCCAGATCGTACATTCCTCGGAAAACATGGCCGATAAAGCCTAGGTTACAGGTCCGCAGACGCGCCACAGCAGCGCGGGTGCGAACGATCCGATTGATCTCCTCGTAACAGCGGTCCTCGGTAATCTCGCCAACGACCACGTCGTAACCGCGCTTGGCCTTGGTGAACGAGCCCGAGAGCTGCGTGATGCCGATGAGCGCGCTGTTGCGCATGGTGGCCTCATAGTCGTCGGTGGGCTGGACGTCTGCGCCGGTCTGGGTATTGAAAAGCACAACTCTGGCATGAGGCACGTGCTCCAACGCATGCAACACCATGAAATCGGGCAGATACGTGCCTTCCACCACCACCACCACGTCGATGCCGGCCTCGGCGAGCGCGCGGCCCGCTTCTTCGGCACGGTCCAGGTTGTCCACCATGCCGGGGTAGACAACGTCGATCTTTGCAGCCAGGCGTTCGTTCACCTTGGCCAGGTCGCCCTCGACCTTGGCGCGCAGACTCGGATACATGCGCCAGTATTCGAAGTAGCCAACAGCCAGAAGACCCACCTTAATGGGAGTGTCCGCGCCTCGGTCCACGTTCAGAATATCTCCGAATCGTCCTGGTTCGGCGGCGTCAAACGAGGTGATTTCCTGGGTCATGGCATTTCCAATCCTATTTCCAATCCGGACGCCATTCGGAGCATAGCTGAGAAAGCGTTACGCTGACCAACTGTTTTCCTTCGTCCTGCACCCTTTCGCGTGCATACGCCAGAAGTTTCCGGTACAAGTCAAAACCTTGACTAGGGTCGCCTTCCTGCACGGGCGAGATATGGCACACGGGCACGAAGGGAATTTCGGCATCCAGACAAGCGTCGAAGTCGTGCCTGGCCAAGCGTAGGAAGCTTTCCGCCCGATCGCGCTTCAGGTACCAGGTGTATTCAGCGCTGATCGGCCAGGTTCGCATCGACCCGCCGGTCTGCATTTGCTGGAATCGCTGGCGCGTGATAGGCAGCGGCAGTGCAGCCGTGTCCGGATCGTTGAGCATGTCCCACGCAACGGTCTGGAATACGGCTGAGCTGTCGTATTGGTACGCCTCTGCCTCCAGGGTCTCGAACAGCCGGTCACAGGTCGAAAGACACGGTGCGCGAAACCCCATCATCGCAACGCCAAGGGCATCCTCCAGAATTCGACGCCCGGTCCCCAGGATCTGGCGCAGGTTGTCTGCTGTATGTGAGGCGTCGATTTCGTCGCGATGCCGGGCTAGATATTCGCGTGCGGGGCCTTCATGGGGAAGATCGAGCACCATTTTAGGTGGAATACCCGTCTGAAAACGCGTGTGGTCCAACCCGTGTTGCGCCACCTCATGTCCACGGGCGACGATATCCTTTAGCAGCACGACGTATTCGGCCGATTCGCCGATTTCGCTTCCTTCCCAGCGGGGCACAACAAACAGCGTTCCCTTGAGGCCCTCGCTCTCCCAAAAGTCAACCAGGTTGCGCAGGTGCTCGGGGGTGGAATAGCCATCCATACCCACGTCGTCGGCCGTGACACCTAGATAGAGCCTCTTCATCTAGAGCTCCTCGACAACGTTCATGACTTTTTGGGGGATGAAGTAGGAACGCGTCAACGCCTCAGCGTACTTGACGCCGATTTTGCTGCCGTGGAACCGGGCGCGCGCTTCAAGTTGGTCGAACATCGAGCCCAGATGGTCCTGCGCGGTTTCGAATTGGCGCCAGGCCTCGGCCTTGGCCTCGAAGGTGTCGGTTATGTCGACGATGTGCGTAGGTTCCGGCATGCTGTTGAGCACCTCGAAATGGTACATGGCGGGCGCGGCCCAGGGCTTGCCCAAGTCAGCGCTGCAATCCCAACCCGCCTGCCACCACGAGTCACACGTCAGCCGTGCCATGGCGCGATGCTGGAAATACTCCAGCCAGTAATGGCCCAGGATGACATCGGGACGGACCCGCCGGATGGCGCGCATACACTCGCGGTACGTCTCGCGGTTTTCCTGAACAGCAAAGTCCGGCATGTCGAGACACTGGAAATCTTCGACGCCCAGGATGGCGTGCGCCTTGACCGCTTCCGCTTTGAAGCTTTCGACGCAGGTCTCCTGATCCGCCAGTGTGGTGAACGCTTCATCCCCATTACCGAAGCACATGACCGACACCGTTCCGCCCAAGTCAACGCATTTGCGCAGAATGCCACCGACCGCCA
>JAGLDW010000960.1 GCA_023145395.1 Lentisphaeria bacterium
GCCGCATAATCCCTACTTCGTTGTCTGGAAGCAAGAAAATGATCACGGAACATCGCCATATGCCATTGCTTGCTTTGCTGTTGTGCATGGCGATGGCTACGGCAGTGTCCGATGACGTTCTGCGAGATGAACTATGGGACAGGCAGAGCAAAGCTCACCAGAAATGGCAGACTGAACTCGCCAAACTGCTTACGTCCGAAGCTCCGCATCTGAAAGAGCTTGTTGAGATACAACGCGATTTGCAGTTGGTGATGCTCGAGATGCGAGACGCCAGGCAAAGCTATCTGCTCAGACATGATCCCGAGAGGGTCATTCGCACCAAAGGCCTATCGGAATGGATCAATTTCCCATGGTCAGAGGAGGACGATGCCAACCTCCGTGCGTCAAGCCCAGAGTACGTGAAGTTGGAGGCAGCCAAGCAAGCTCTCCGCAAACGGAATCAGAGACACGCTTCCTGGGGTGAGCTTAGGAAGGTCTTCGCAACACAGTTTCAGAGCTCCACAGAGTACCGGGCATTGCGCAAAGCATTGGACGATGAACTTGATCAGGTTGTTCAGGTTCTGCAGGCACAAGACACAGACAACAAAGCCGCTGCACACTGACCGGGAATCCGCTGCGCTACTTCCCGGCAGGTGAGCGCTACGTTAACCGCCAAAAGAGGGACAATGAACAAGCATCTCCTTGAGCACGATAGGTGCCAGTTCAAGCGTCTCGTCATTTCGCACTTTGACCTTTCTGACGCCGGTGGCTACGCCGATCTGATTATCAACCGTAATCTGCATGGTGCCAGAGGCAAAGAGGATCGACTTCTGCTGCGTGGACTCAACTTGGCTCTAATAGTCTCGTATTGGCGGCCCTTCTCGGGGAATAGGGAGAGTTCTGATACCAAAGGACGACTCAAAGGCTACAAGGAGGTGCTTACCGAGGCAGAAGGGAGGCTTCACCGCAGGATTGGCAACCTGCGGAATCAGGACCATGCGCATTCGGACCCCCTAGCGCATAGTGTCAAAGTGGCAGTTTTGGACCTGAATGGTGAAGCCTTAGCCATGCCCATTGGCAGGAATACGAGCGTTCCCATTGGCCGAGAGAATACACTGCAACTCCGGGCAATGATTGAGAAGCTCCTGGATTGGATCAGTAACGAACTGTTGAAGATCCAGAAGAGGTTGCCTCCCGACACCACGTTCTAGAAAGGCCCGGCTAACCAGCCGGTCGATATGGACCGGGAGAACTGCCGCCGCCCTCGGCTTTGGCAGTTTCCTGGCCAGTCACCAGCGACGTCGAGCAGACAAATAGAGAGAAAGATAAATGGAACGGACGAGCCTTCTCCAGAAAGCGAACGAGACCAAACAAGTCCCCCTTCCGGAATGTCATGGCGGACAGGGCGTTGTCGAGTGGACCGATGTGTTGAGCGGTTCGTCCATTAAAGGCAGACGCCTCAATTTTCTCCATGACGACACTCTGAAGCCGGGAGTTACAATAGGGCTGCACACACATGAAACCGATGAAGAATACTATTACATCCTTTCTGGAAACGGTATCATGACCCTTGATGAGCAAAATCATCAAGTTGGTCCTGGTGACATTGCCGCGGTCTTTCCAGGGGGGACACACGCATTAATGAATGATTCCGAGAATGATATGCGGATCATTGTCTTCAGTGTATCGTGAAACTGCCCAACAACGGCATGCAAGGCTGACCGCCTTTCCACTCTGCTTCAAGGCGTCAGCTGATGCCCGTCGTTCGGACTCAGAAGAAGAAAACCGGAAAAATTTGACAAGATTTACAGGAGGAACAAACGGCGAAAAGCGGATGGGCATTGCGAAGACGGTCCCTTTTGGCCTTACGGGCGTGGACGCCCGCCTCCAAGGGACGATTCACAAAATCGTCGGGTTGTGATTGTGCGAATGCGTCCACTTGCCTCGAGTTGAGCCACGTGGACAGGAACGAGGAAGGCAGGACATGTCTAATGCTCCTGGACAATTTGGTCGGATTGATCGTGATCTCGAACTGACATCGCTCTCCCCGGAACAGGTGCTGGACAAGCTAAATCTGTCTGCGCCGGCACTGTCGGCGGTTCGCATCGCGGCGGAGAGTGGGGATCAAATGGGAGTGTTCGCGGCGCTACTGGCCCACTATCGCCAGAAGTTTCCACTCGCTGCTGAGGCCGATGGTGGGGCGACATCTCTGGAGGCTGCGGACAAGATCTGCCGGCATGTCTTCCAGTGGGGCCCCTACGAGGAGGTCGACTACGGTGCGGACATGGATTGGGCATGGGATCCCCGTGGTGACATTGAGTGGGTGGCGGCCATGTATCGGTTCTACTGGGCCGAGGCGCTTGCATCTGCGTATGAGCAGACGCGCGAGGAGAAATATGCTGCCGCTTTTGTGGAGTTGACGACGGATTGGATCCGCAAGCATGTGCTCGAGGACTACAAACGCGTTCATTCCGTCTACACCCACTGGCGTGGATTTGTCTGGCTTGATATCCAGACAGGCATTCGAGCCACGAATATCTGCCTCGCGTTCACGAAGCTCGTGCATGCCCGAGCCGTTACGCCCGAGTTTCTGCGTCTCCTTTTGGGCACTCTCTATGATCATCAGGTGAAGACCAAAGCGCTGCCCATGGGGCAGGTTCACAACAAGGCTGTCTTCGAACAGCGCGGCTTTATCAACATTGCCTACCATTTCAGCGAGTTTGCCGAGTCGCGTGCCTGGATGGAGCTTGCCATGGAGCGGACGCGGGAGAATTTTCTACTCCAGACGACCTGCGATGGCGTGCAGCGGGAGTGGTCGTACGGCTACCACCAGGGAGTTCTGCGCGACGCGGTGGAAATCAGGAGTCGGATGGACGAGATGGGAGTTGCCGTGCCTGAGGATTACGCCGAGCGTATCCGTTTGATGTATGACTATATCTTCTGGGTGGCAACGCCGGATCTTGGCGCGCCCATGTTTGGCGACGGATCGCGCCCGCCTCCCGAAAGCCCGGATCGCGCAACGTGGCCTCTCCACGACACGCTGGTCGAGGCCAGTGAGCTCCTGGACGACCCGAAGTATCGGGCGCGTGCCCGGCTTGACCGCTCGCTCCTGCCCGAGAAGAAAAGCCACGCGTTCACGGACGCCGGGATGTATGTGCTGCGCGATGACTGGGGGGCGGATCAGATTCATCTGGCGCTGCATTGTTCGCCTCTGGGGATTAGTAGTCATGATCAGCCGGACAATGGCACCTTTGAGCTATACGCACATGGACGTTGGCTGATGCCAGACAGTGGCTTCTACACCTATGGGCATGATCCGGAAGGGCGTGCCTGGCACCGTCGGACTCGCGTGCATCAGACGCTCACGCTCGATGGTCGAGACAGTGGCATTGGCGGACGACATCTGCTGTGGCACAGCAGTGAGAATCTCGATTGCGTTGTGGTGGAAAATGTTTCCTACGAAGGATTGATTCATCGCCGCACGATCTGGTTTGTCGATCACCAGTTCTTCGTGCTGCTGGACGAGGCTATCGGTGATGCCTTAGGCGAACTCGCACTGCATTTTCAGTTTGCACCCGGAGAGGTCGAGTTCGATCCCTGTGCGCGGCAAGCCCATACGCAGTTTCCGGATGCGAATATCCTGGTGGCGTCTGTGGGGGATGTGAACTGTGGGCTTCACGAAGAGGAGGGTTGGTTTGCCTGGGCCTACGGGCATCGCACCCCACGCATGGCATGTCGTTTCGTGCATGCGGAGTCCGCACCCGCGTCGTTTCTGAGCATTGTGCTGCCGTATCGCGGGACGGATGTTCCCGACGTGACCGCCACCATGCCGTCGGAGCCAGTGAGTAGCGCTTCTGTCGCGCTCACGGTCACGGCGTCTGGGAAGACGTGGCAGATTGGCAGAGATCTAGCCACCCAAAGTGCCTGGTGTCGTTCAGAGTAGCTCGACCTCTATAACTGGGACAGGTTGCCCCAGCTCAGCCGGGGAGACTGTCAGAGTTTGACAAGTACGGGAATCGGGGACGATCCTTCCTTTCAGCTTGTCAGAACTCCGGATTCTTTTTCTACCACAGAGAGCACAGAGGCCACAGAGAAAAGAACTTGTTCGGGCACTGAGGAAGACTGGAAGCTTGATATGACTTACAAGATGGACAGGATGGGACATTCAGGGATTGGCTTTGGATCGGAGGCATGCTTGGGACTTCCATCCTGTTGATCCTGTTGATCCTGTCAGAGTGACCTGTTTCGGTGCCGGTCTCTGTGCTCTCTGCGGACAGCGCAATGCGCAGCTCAGCGGGGCTTTGCCCTCCCTTCGTGTGCTTCGTGTCTTCGTGGTGTTTTCTTGTCTTTTCCTTGCGGGGGTTGCAGGGCATGGCTCGCGAGCCGCTCGCCCTCAGTACTTGGGCGGTTCGCAATGGATTTGCGAACGGGATCCGTACGCCGTTTCAGGCATCCTGCTTTACAATCTCGCCTAGCACTCGTACTTTTCCTCTTGTTTCCATGCCTCGGCATTCCGCAGGAGCAAAAGGAGTCTGAATCCAACCATGTTCTATTTTCGTGCTTTGCCGCTGGTCTTTCTGGTGGGCGTGCTGTTTTGCGTCGGCACACCTAGTCATGGTGCGGAGCCTGTGCAGAAGCGGGCGGTGTCATGGAGTGCCCGTGTGGGCGGGGATGATCCGGCCTTGGCGGGGATGGACGACCCCTCGTTTGGCGCGGAGTCGAACCCGACGGGCGAGCCCATTGGCGGCGGTGCAGGCTACTCCCGCATCCTGCGTCCGGATCAGGCGACGATAGTGGTTCGGGAGGCGCAGGCACTCGTTGACGCCATCAACTCGGCCACGCCAGGCACGGTAATCTACGTCGATGATCGTGCTGCAATTGATCTGACCGCCTACAGCGATGTGGTCATTCCCGGAGGCGTGACCATTGCCAGCGGACGGGGCCGCGATGGTTCCGAAGGTGCGCTTCTCTATACCTACACCGTGAAAAGCACGCGGCTTTTTCGCACCGGGGGAGCGGGGATCCGGCTGACTGGGCTGCGCCTGGAGGGACCGCATCCCGGGCGGGAGCGGCTGACACAGCGTCCGACTCTCATCGGCTTGTATGCCCCCACTGTCGAGATTGACAACTGCGAGGTTTTTGGTTGGAGCTGTGCCGCGATCGGTGTGGGCAGCGGCGCGAAGGAGGGGGTCTGGATCCATCATAACTACATTCATCACAATCAGCGGGCGGGCTTGGGATACGGAGTCTCGCTTGGACGAGTCCATGTGCTGATCGAAGGAAATCTCTTTGATTTCTGCAGGCACGCGATTGCCAGTTCAGGCCGCCCGGGAAGCGGCTACACCGCACGCTACAATGTGCATTTGGAGAACACGATCAGCCATGTGTTCGACATGCATGGAGCAAGAGACTACGAGAAATACCGGTTGGTTGGACTCTGGCATTTTGACGATGCCAAGGGCAATCGCGCCAACGACTATTCCATCTACAACGGGGATCACGACGGCACGCTCCTAGGTATGGGGGATGACAGCTGGGTGACTGGGCGCATTGGCGGGGGACTGCGCTTGGATGGAAAGGATGACGCTGTGGACATGGGGCGAAAACGGCAGCTCTCCCCCAGCAAGGGGCTGACTGCGGCGGCTTGGATCAATCTGGACGGAATCGAGGGAGTGCAAACCGTGCTCTCGAAGGCCGATACGGGCGCCGTCGGTTCGGGGTACGCGCTGCGAGTGGTGGGCGCCACGCTCGAGGGCACGCTCTATGATGCATCGGGCCAGCTCCGACGCGTGACGGGTGGCACGATTGCGGCCGATCAATGGTATTATGTCGCCTTGACCTGGGATGGGGCAAAAGCGGTCGCCTGGATCGACGGTGCAGCTGTTGGGGAGGTGCCCTGCAAGGGGCGGAAACTCTCAGGAAACCGACTGATCATAGGCAGGGACAGTGCAGCGAGCACGTCTCACCTTCGGGGTGTCGTCGATGAAGTCCGCCTCTACAGCGCGGCGCTGTCCGCAGCTGATGTCAAACGCCAGTTCGAAGGGAATGGAGACATTGCCGGCCGCCTGATTCTGATGCACCACAACACGTTCCGGCCCACGACACATGCGGCGCTGGCGGTTCGCGGACGCCCATCGATCGGTTGCTGGGTGCATCACAATCGCTTTTACGCGTCGGAGGGATCCCGCGTGGCTGTGCAGGTCAATGCCAAGGGCAGCTTCCATGTGTTCAGCAATCAGTATTTGGGATTCGGGTTGCATGAGGCACCGGATTTTTCGCAATGGCCATTGGTGGGGAACTGGGTTTGCAGGCCGTCGGATACGGCTGTGGTGCGCGATCCGTCGCCGATGGCGCGGCACGGCTTGATTCAGGGCGATTTCGGTCCAAAGGCCTGGGAGGAAATCGATGGGGGACATGCCCTTCGTCTGCAGGCGGACAAACGCTGGTTTGAAGTCCCGAAGGCCGTCGCAGGCGCCTTCCCGAAACGCATAGTCGTGGGACTGCGCATGCGTGTCGATGCATTGCGTGAGCATCAGGTTCTGTTGGACAATGGACTCTTTCGGATCTTCCATCGCGGCTCATGGGCGGGGCACAAACTGTATTTTCTCTGTCGCATCAAGGAGAAACAGAGGGGAGGGAACTCGTCCTGGGAAGGGTATACGGGGGTGGTCACCATGCGCGAGATCACCCAGGGGAAATGGTTTGAGGTCGTGGGGGAGTTGGATGGTGGCACCATGCGGATCTACTTGAACGGGAAGCTGGAGAAGCAGTCCGAATGCGTGCCTGGATTCACACTGGCCAGGGACTCTCGTGGTGCCCTGCGCGTCGGCCAAGCGGTTGATGGTGCGCTGGACCAGGTCTGGCTTAGGGAATCGCAGTCGCGGGAGGCGGCTGGACTTGTTGTTGACGAGAGTGCGCGCGGCGCCTCATGCCTCGCTCTGTCCGGTGCGCCGGGGTATGAGAAGGATGGCGTGTCGCCCGATGAAGGATTGGCATCCACCCAGTTCCGGTTCGAGGTCGTCTATCGTGACTCGAATGGTATGGAACCCGCGATCGGTTTTCCGCGCGTGCACATCATCCGGGATGACGTGGCCTACAAGAACGAGGCGCCCGTGACCATGATGCCCGTGGATAGTCGGGCTGTGACCGAGGGACGAAAGTATGTGTACACCATGCGTCTGCCTAAGAGCAGTCGCTATCAGCATTTTTTCGAGGTCGAGAAAAGCGATGGTAGTGTCGCCAAAACCGCCCATTTCAAGGGACCGATGATCGCGCTGGGGAGCTTTGCACCAGTTTTGTCCTGGACCAGTCAGCGCGGCTATGTGCGTGATGGGGTCGAGCCGGAGATCGGTGATGTCTCGACGATGTTTGATTTTCGAGTGCTGTTCTCCGACCTTGATGGCGATCTGCCTGGAGAAGGCTTCCCAAAGGTGCATATCCTCAAGGGTGGGAAAGAGCTGGATGGATCTCCGTTCGCCATGGTAGCCATGCGTGACACGGCCACTTGGCAGGGGCGTCCCTACCAGTACCAGATGAAACTTGCCGCCGGGAAGAACTACCGCTACTACTTCACCGCCAGGGACAGCGATGGGAAAGAGGCGCCGCAGAGCATCGTTCGAAAAAGCCCGATCGTGGATGCGCGTGCGGACATCGCACCACCTGCGTTGACCGCGATCTCAATGGGAAAGGCGACAGCACGCACGGTCGTCATCCGTTGGCAGACGGACGAGCCAGCGACCTCGATGGTGGAGTTCGGAACCCAGGCCGAGTACGGCGCAAGAGAAACCGTTGACGGGCTCGAAATACAGCATGCGGTCACGCTTGGGGGACTTCAACCGGCGACCACCTACCACTATCGGATTGTCAGCGCAGATGAATCCGGCAATCAAGCCCACAGCGGCGATTATACCTTCATCACCCAAGGCGAATAGTTTCAGGATCATGTGAACCAGCGTGACCGCAGTGCGTGTGTTCAAACTTCGCGGGCATGGTTTTTTGGGGAGAACCTTGTCCTGAGAACCTTGTCCTGAGAACAGTTTGAGACAAGGTTGAGGACAAGGAACTGGACAAGGTTGGAGACGAGGAACTGGACAAGGTTGGAGACGAGGAACCGGACAAGGTTGGGGGACGGTGCTACGCATCGGTTTGGAGTGCGCAGGCCCTTGTGGTTCGGCGCGGCCCGCGCCGAGATGCCTTACGGGACGAGCCGTCCCGAACCACTATGGGACCTTACGGGACGAGCCGTCCCGAACCAGAGCGCCCGTGAGCGCACGCCATCAGAGCGGTGGAAGTCCGCTCCACGTGCACGCGTCAAGCGTGAAGTCGAAAGTAACTGCGTCGCCGCGAGGCGGGGTGGGAAGCAACGTGAGGCGAACAACCAGTCCGTAGGAG
>JAGLDW010000961.1 GCA_023145395.1 Lentisphaeria bacterium
CCGGACACGGAGATGTTTTTCTGGACAGGCGAAGGGGACGCCCCCGAGGCCTTCGATTCCGAGGATCGGCGCTGGGTCGAGATCTGGAACGATGTCTTCATGCAGTACAACAAGCGGGAGGATGGATCCTACGAACCGCTTGCGCAGACGAATGTGGACACGGGCATGGGCGTCGAGCGGGTGACCGCGATCCTGCAGGGCAAAGCGTCCTGCTATGACACCGAGTTGTTCGCCGGGTTGTTTGCGGTTATCACCGAGCTGACAGGCGTCGAGGAACCGCAGCGCACGCGCAGCGGACGCATCGTGGCCGAGCATATGCGCGCAGGCACGTTCCTGATGGGTGACGGTGTGCGTCCGGGCAATGTGGACCAGGCGTATGTTCTGCGGCGGCTCATCCGACGCGCCATTCGCGAGGCCCGCAAGATGGGCGTGAAAGATCTGTTCACCGTCAAACTCGCCACTGTGGTTCTCGACGAGTACGGGCAGTTGTTTCCGGAGCTGGAAGCCAACCGAACCGCCATTCTCGATGAGTTCCTGGTCGAGGAAAAACAGTTCGCCAGCACCTTGGAGAAGGGAACTCGGGAGTTCGGAAAGCTCGTGGACAGCTTCCCCCCTCATGTCGAGCGCAAGGTGATCAGTGGCCGCAAGGCCTTCTTCCTGTACGAAACCTTCGGCTTTCCCCTCGAACTGACCGTCGAGATGGCGGCTGAGCGGGATTTCGTCGTGGACGAGAAAGGCTTCGAAAAGGCCTATGAGAAACATCAGGCCATGAGCCGCGCAGGCGCCGAGAAGAAGTTCAAGGGAGGACTGGCCGACAACTCGGAAACGACGGCTGCGCTGCACACCGCCACCCACTTGCTCCACCAGGCGCTGCGGACAGTTCTGGGCGACCACGTGAAGCAGGCGGGCAGCAATATCACGGCGGATCGGCTGCGTTTCGACTTCGCGCATCCGGAGAAGATGACGCCTGAGGAGAAGGCGCAGGTGGAACGCATTGTCAATGAGCAGATTGCGCGCAAGCTGCCGGTGGTATGCGAGGAGATGTCCTACGACGATGCCGCGGCGAGTGGCGCGATCGGCCTGTTCGCCGATCGCTATGGCGAGCGTGTAAGAGTCTATACCGCAGGCGATTTCAGCAAGGAAATCTGCGGTGGTCCGCACGCGGCGAACACGGGGGATCTCGGACGCTTCAAGTTGAAGAAGGAAGAGAGCTCGAGCCGCGGTGTGCGCAGAATCAAGGCCGTCCTTCTGCCGATCGAGAACTGACCCACGACGGGCCCGGCCGGACCGGCCGCGCCCTCAAGCGAAAGGATATCGGCAATGAGCGAAGCCAGTGTGATGATAGCGGAGCAGGATGGCGTGGTGGCTGTGCGTGTGCTGGGCCGCGCCACCTTCAAGGTCTGCCGCGAGTTTCGCGAGTACGCCATGCGAGTTCTGAAGAGCAGTCCCACCAACGCCGTCGTCATCGATCTCAGCGAGTGCGACACGATGGACAGCACGTTCATGGGCATACTGGCCATGATCGGACTTCAGGGACGGGGCAAAACCCATCTCTGCATCGTGGGGGCGGACGCGTCGAACCAGGCGTTGCTGTCTGAGATTGGCGTGTCGAAGTTGTGGAAGTTTGCGGATGGCGATCCTGGAAGCCGGGAATGGACGGAGCTGTGCCAGGCAGCTGCAGGTAGCGTGGACATGACGGCATCCGATGTCGGGGCATTGGTGCTCGATGCTCACAAGACACTGATGGAACTCGATCCCGAGAATGTGCCAAAGTTCAAGAATGTCGTTGAATTGCTCTCCGCCGAAATGAATGGACAGTGAGTCAAAACTGAAACAGGAGCCAGGGAAACCATGTTGCAGATGAGAAAAAAGCTGACGCGCGCCGTGCTCCTCACGGGTGTCGTCCTCACCGCATCCGTCGTCACTGCCACCGAGAAAATCACCTATGTGAACATGCAGACGGTGTTCGAGAAGTACTACAAGACCATCCGGGCCCAAGCCTCCTTCACACGCAAGAAACTAGAGTTCAAGGACAGGGTCGAACTCAAGCGCGAGGAATTGCGTCGGCTGGACCAGGACTGCGCCGCGTTGAAGAGGGAGTCGGACGACGAGTTGCGTGATGCCTCCGCACGGAAGGAATCCAGGCGGAAGCTTGGGGTGCGTGTCGCCGCTCTGCGCAAGAGAAGTGGAGAGTTTGAGCAGTTTCGCACGAGCGAGTTCCGCGAGCTTCGTCAGCAGCAGGAGGCGTTTGAGCAACGACTCATCGGCGAGATCACGGAGTATGTGCGCGAATGGTGCAAGGCCAACGGGCACGAGATGGTTTTGGACATTGCAGGCAAGAGCTTCAACCGCATGCCTGTGGTCTTGCTCTACCCAAAGGACCTGGAAGTGACCAAGGAAATTGTCGATGCGATCAACCGGGGACACGAGGCCGAGCTGAAGACGGCGCGCGAGGAACTGAAGGAATTGGAGAGCTCTCTCCCAGGCGCAGACTCCAAGAAACAGGGTGCCACGGGTGGCGAGCCCGCAGGTGGGAAATAGGCGCAGAACGCCGGGAGAACTGAGTATGAGCAGAGAACTTTGTGCGGCGGAACTTGCCGAGATGCTGGGTGGCGCGCTGGTCGGTGCGACGGACGCAAACGTGTGTGGTGTCGCGTCTCTGGAGGACGCTGAGCCAGGACAGATTTCCTTTCTCGCCAACAAAAAATACCACGGTCTGGTGCTACCATCGCGGGCCAGCATCGTGCTGGTTCCGGAAGACTTTGAACCTGTGCCTCCCGAAGGGCGTGCCTGGATTGTCTGCGCCAATACGAACATGGCCTTTCAGAAGGTTGTGATGCACTTTGCCCCTCCCGCTGTGGAGCACAGTCCCGGAATTCATCCGACGGCGGTGGTGGACGAGAGCGCGCAAGTCGCAGAGTCCGTCCACGTGGCGCCGAATGCGGTCGTGGATGCGAGCGCGACCATTGGCGCTGGCAGCGTGATCGGCGCTGGCAGCTACATTGGGCAAGAGGTGCAGATCGGCGAAAACTGTCTGATCTACCCGAATGTGACGATTCTCGAGCGCTGCGTGCTGGGAAATCGGGTGACGATTCACTCCGGCACCACAATCGGTTCGGATGGCTACGCCTATGTCTTCGGACCCACAGGGCACCAGAAAATTCCCCAGGTGGGCATTGTGCAGATTGACGACGATGTTGAGATTGGCGCTTGCTCGGCCGTGGATCGGGCACGCTTTGGCCGGACATGGATTCAGCAGGGAACAAAGATCGACAATCTGGTTCAGATTGCCCACAACGTA
>JAGLDW010000962.1 GCA_023145395.1 Lentisphaeria bacterium
TCGGCGCCTGCGTGGACCTCGAGCAAAGCACGGAAAACTGCGGTGCCTGCGGCCAGGACTGCAACATGCAAACGCAAAACGCCGAGGGTCTGACTTGCAATCAAGGCGCCTGTGATTACGCAAGCTGCCAAGAGGGATTCTTAGACTGCGACGCGAATCGGGAAAACGGTTGCGAGACCGCAATGGACGCAGACCATTGCGGCAGCTGCGATGAAATCTGCCCCAACCTGCCGAATGTCTCGGCGCGCGTATGTCAACGGGAGGGCGACACTTGGCTTTGCACTTATGAGCAATGCCAGGCCGAGTGGCTGGACTGCGACCTGGAGCAGCCGGGCTGTGAAACCGCGCGGGGGCCGCTCAATTGCGGCTTCTGCCAGGACGACTGCGGAATCGGCGAAAACGATCCTGCCTGTGTGCAGGATCCGGAGAGCGGCGATTATCGTTGTGGTTGCGTGGATGATAACCATTGCGACCCCGGTTACAACTGCTGCGACGCCCGTTGTACTTTTTGGCATGATTTGGAGCACTGCGGGGTCTGCTACTACAACTGCCTCGATCAACTCCAGCATGTCGAGAACATGTGCTGCATGTACAATCAGGACCTTCGAGAATTCTACTGTGGCTACAATGACTGTTCGGACGGCTGGCAGGACTGTGACCCGGAGGTCGGCGGCTGCGAGACCGCGCGCGATGAAAACAGCTGCGCCGACTGCGGCGATGATTGCGCCCATTCGTCTTTCGGCAATATCTGCATGCTGGATACCCAAACAGGCGCTTGGCATTGCGGCTGCGAAGATGAAAGAAATTGCGAAGCAAACCAACAATGCTGCGACAATTTCTGCTTCGACATCAGCGACTCGCGCCACTGCGGGGCCTGCGGCGTGGATTGCACCCAGGATGAACGAGGCCCCGTATGCCTCAGCCCCTCCATGTACAAATGCGGCTGCTACCGGGACACAAATTGCGGAGAGTTTCAGATCTGCTGCGATGAGCAATGCGTGGACGAAGACGAGAACAACTGCGGCACCTGCGGCAACGTCTGCTCTCCCGCGAACAGCGGCCCCTTTTGCGAACCCGCCATCAACCGATGCTACTGCCGAGACGACTCCGACTGCGATCTCAGCGCCATGTCAGCCGGCGAATGTGATCAAAGCTCCCATTCCATGTACCTGCACTACTGCAAATGCCCTGGCACCGAGGCCTGCGCCGGCGGGCAGAATGATCAATGCTGCGATCTGGGCGACGGCACAAGCGGCTGCGTGGACCTGGAGACCGACGAAAATAACTGCGGCGGCTGCGGGATCGTTTGTGACATCAGCAACCCGATCTGCTATCGCGGCTCTTGCCACTGCGAAGGTGGCACCCCTGAAGCATGCGGCACCCAGCGCACCGCCGATCATTGCTCGACATCAACAACCCGATGCGCCTGCGCCAACTTCAGCTCTGGCATCCAACCACGCGCCTGCACCCTGGGCCGCTACTGCTGCGACGGCACCGCGGGCGGAATCGGCGGGCCGCTGGAGGGCGCGGACCTCGGTTGTTGTTGGGCACCCTGTGGGGATAACGACGCGCGGGAATGCGATACGGAGGAGTGAGCGAAGGCCCCGGGGGCCTCTGTCAAAACCCGCGGTGGCGAAGCGCATCTCACCCTCATCCTCAAAGATGCTTGGAATCCTACGGCCTTCTCCCTGAGGGAGAAGGAGCACATTTCTCCAGGGAGTCCCCTAAGCCCTTACGCCTCTCCCTCAGGGAGAGGCCGGCGTTAGCCGGGTGAGGGTGGTTGCC
>JAGLDW010000963.1 GCA_023145395.1 Lentisphaeria bacterium
GTCGAGAGCTGTCATTTCTCGAATGATGGCGATCCCAACAATGATTGGATGGGTTGCACCGCGCCTCAGCCAAAGACTGAAACGTGCGATGGCACAGACGAAGATTGTGATGGTGCCATTGATAACGGTGTTGGCACCGGTGGTGCTTGCCAGAATAATGGTTGCACGGGCCAGCGTGTCTGCCAACAGGGAGGATGGGTCTGCAACGCGCCGAAACCTCAGGCAGAGATCTGTGATGGCAAAGATAATGATTGCAATGGGATTCCCGATGATGGGATCACGCGGGCCTGCTCGAGCATCTGTGGCCTTGGGCAGGAGATATGCGTTTTTTCTGATGACGGGGACACGACGAACGATTGGGTGAATTGTACCGCGCCGAAGCCCGGGACAGAATGGTGTAACGGGAAAGACGATGATTGCGACGGTGCCATAGACGAGGATCTACCGCCGGGAGAGCAATGCACCATCGGGGGCTGTCTGGGCAAATTGAAGTGCACCGGAGGAAAGTGGGTTTGCGACGCTCCGATTCCTGGCGAGGAGATCTGTGACGGTCTGGACAATAACTGCAACGGGAAGATCGACGAGGATCTGAAGCGATCCTGCGCGACCTCGTGTGGCTTTGGGAGCGAGGTCTGCACTTTTATCGATGATAACGATCCGACGAACGACTGGAGTGGATGCACGGCACAGCAGCCTTCGCCAGAGGTTTGCGACGGGGTCGACAACGACTGCAATGGCGCCGTCGACGACGCACCAGCGGGCTCGTCTCTGGCGGGAGAAGGCGTGCCTTGTGACCACCCCTCGGGCCACACCTGCAAAAAGGGTCTTACCCAATGTGTGGCCGGAAAGATCGCGTGTGTTGGGGCGACGCCGGGCTTTGGCGAGATCTGTGACTGTAAGGATAATGACTGTGATGGGGATATCGATGAGGGCGACGACCTCTGTCCTGCGGATACGAAATGTGTCGCCTGCGGTTGTCGGATCCCCTGCTCTGGAGGTGAATTCGGTTGTCCTCAGGGCTTCGCGTGTTCGAAGGGCTATTGCCTCCCGGATAAATGCGTCGGTGTGTCCTGCAAAGGCGACGAACGCTGTGTTGACGGAAAATGCGTTGATCCCTGCGCGGGCGTGACATGCCAGCAGGACGAGGTGTGTATCGCGGGCGCTTGTGTGGGTGATAACTGCTATGGCAAGGGGTGTCCTCCTGGGCAGGTCTGTCTGAAGAATCAATGTGAGGCCCCGCCCTGTGCAGGCGTGACCTGCGACGATGGCGAATACTGCAAAGAGGGCGTCTGCAAGAAAAGCTGTGGCCCCGCCCTCTGCGGTGCCGGGGCACGCTGTGTCGACGGCGTTTGTTCCCCCGACCCCTGCGCGGGCGTGACCTGTGCCCAGGGGATCCGTTGCGTCGATGGCGTCTGTGACACGGCCTGCAATAGCAAATTCTGTGGGGTAGGCCGACGTTGTGAAAAGGGCGCTTGCGTTGACGATCCCTGCGTCTCCGTGCGTTGCCCTGCCGGGGAGCGTTGTGAGGAGGGCCAGTGCATCAGCTCCTCGACCTTCGCGGGATCACGCGTCGACATGCTCGCGACGGGGAGTGGCGGCTTGGCATGCAGCATCGCGGCGCCTGGGATGCAAGATCTGAGCGGGCTTTCGCCTCTCCTCCTTTTATTGGGCCTCTTGTGGCGACGTCGGCGCCGAGGCTTTTCGGGTGGGGCAGCGAAAGATGAGGTGCTCCGATGAGATCTTTTCATCGAGGTCTTCTTCGTTGCCTTGTTTCAGGGCTGTCTCTTGTCGGGGCGGGTTGTCAGCAAGACCCCTATAGTCTTATTCGGCTCGGCGACGCCCAGCTTGGCGACCTCGGTGCTAGGCCGGACAGTGGGCCCGCTTGCGTAGTGACGAATAAGGGCGTCGAGATCTGCGATGAGATCGATAACGATTGCGACGGTGTCGCCGACGAGGGGTTCAATCTCCAGGCCGACCCGGATAATTGCGGAAAATGTGGCCATGCCTGCAAGAAGGCGGGGAGCTTGATGGTTTGCGAGCTCGGGGTCTGCAAGGATCTCGGATGTGCGCCGGGCTTTTTCGATATCGATCAAGATCGCAGCAATGGCTGTGAGTATGCCTGTACGCCGACAGGTAAAGAGCGTTGCGATGGCAAAGACAATGATTGTAATCAGGAGATCGATGAAACCTTTGATCTCACCAAAGATATCGAAAATTGCGGCAAATGCGGTCATGCATGCGCTTTGGCCCACGCTGTACCGAAGTGCGTTGCCGGTCAGTGCCATCTTCAGGGCTGTCAAGAGGGCTATATCGATAGAGATGGCGACGAGAGCAACGGCTGCGAGCGTCCCTGTGTCAAGAGCAACGGTGGCGTCGAGATCTGTGATGGGAAGGATAATGATTGCAACGGGGTTGACGATGATCTCGGGGGTGTTCCCGTTGACTTTCAGACCGATCCCTTCAATTGCGGGGGTTGTAACGTCAAGTGTCTTCTAGCTAACGCGGAGGCTTCCTGCATCAAGGCGAAGTGTGTCCTCTCTTCTTGCAAGGGCCTCTATAAGGACGCTGACGGCGATCCCGGAAATGGCTGCGAGTGCCTGGCGACGGGCGCTGAGGTCTGTGATGGCGTGGACAACGACTGCAATGGCAAGATCGACGATGGCCTCCCTGCCCTGGGGACGTGCGGGAGCGATGTCGGCGACTGCAAGAAGGGTTTGCTTCAATGCCAAAACGGTATCGCTGTCTGCGTTGGGACGACAGGGCCTCAGCCGGAGACCTGTGATAATCACGATAACGACTGCAATGGGAAGGTCGACGACAAATTGCCCCCGAGCCTCGGCGTCTGTGGGTTGGCGATAGGAGAGTGCCAACAAGGAACGCTGACGTGTCAGAAGGGTAAAGCGGTCTGCATTGGCGATGTCAAGGCTACCCTGGAGGTCTGCGATGGCAAGGATAACGACTGCGATGGTACGCCAGATAACGGTCTATCGGGTTCTCTAGGTGCATGTGGAAGCAAGGTCGGGGAGTGCAAAGAAGGACACTACGAGTGTCAGACGGGGGTGCTGGTCTGCCTGGGGGCGACAGGACCTCAGCCCGAGACCTGTGACGGCAAAGATAACGACTGTAGCGGGATAAACGACGACCATCTACCGCCAAGTCTTGGGGTTTGCGGAAGCGATGTTGGTGAGTGTCGCACGGGCAATCTCGTCTGCCAAAATGGTACGCCGACCTGTGTGGGCGATGTGAAAGCGGTCGCGGAGACCTGCGATGGCAAGGATAACGACTGTAATGGTTCACGGGACGATGGCCTCCCCGCCTCTTTTGGGGTCTGTGGCACGAACGCGGGGACGTGCAGTCAGGGGACGTTTCAATGTGTGGCAGGATCGACGATCTGCGTGGGATCTGTGGGGCCAAAGACGGAATATTGTGATGGTCAGGATACGGATTGCGACACCGTGCCAGATGATCTGCGCTGTGTCTTCGCTGCGGTCAGTCGGGAGAAGCGTCTGAGCGAACCGACCGCGGCTCTCGGCGCTCATAACTCGGCGCAGCTCGCCGTTGCATGTGATGGCACCGACGTCGTCGCCGTGTGGTTGGATCGGCGCAACGATCCCCAGGGCGATCTCTATGGCAACCGTTCTTCTGACGGGGGCGCGACCTGGCTTGGAGCCGACGCTGCCGTCGCAACGGAGACGGCGTCGAAAGTTGAGCCGACGGTCGCCTATGGGGGGCCGACGGCGACGGGGAAGCGCCTCTATGTGGCCTA
>JAGLDW010000964.1 GCA_023145395.1 Lentisphaeria bacterium
ATGGTGGTTGCGGCGATTCCATCGTGCTGTATGAATGGGATCTGGACGACGATGGCGTGTTCGACGATGCCTCCGGTGCGACACCAGCTCTGCCGTGGACCTCGGTGGATGCACTTGGACTCGGGATCACGGATCCGCTCACACACCTGCCAACGCATCCGGTCGGGCTGCGCGTCACGGACAGTTTGGGAAAGACGGGCATCGCGGACACGACTCTGCGGGTCTACAGGAACGCTCCAGAAGCCTCGTTCGGCGCGAATCCAAACCCTGCAGCGTGTGGCCAAGACGTGACGTTCGATGGTTCCGGCTCGCGCCACGGCCACCCGGGGCGAACCATCACACGGTACGAATGGGATTTGGACGGCGACAGTGTATTCGAGGTGTCTGGCACGTCAATGACGGTGGTGTCGCATGCATTCAGCGCATTTGGTTCGTACGACGTGACGCTGCGCGTGACCGACGACAACGTACCGGCGAAGACGGACACGGCGATGGTGACCGTGGTCGTCGATCAGGGAAACCGTCCGCCAGTCGCCGATGCCGGCGGACCGTATGTGGTGGAGGAGGACCAAATGCTCGAATTGGACGGGAGCGGATCGAGCGACCCGGATGGTGGTTGCGGCGATTCCATCGTCAAGTACGAATGGGATCTCAACGACGACGCTGTGTTCGACGACGCATTGGGCGCGACGCCAACGGTGTTCTGGGCGGATCTAGAGGCATTGGGCCTTGCACCAGCCAACGTCGCAACGGGTCTGCCCACGCACACTGTGCGGTTGCGGACGACGGACAGCCTAGGTCTTGTTCATGTCGCCACAGCTGTTCTGACCATGTACGAATTCGAGTGGCTCTTCCCCATGACCGTCTCGGGTGGCTCGGTCTCCGAACTTGCATTCGGAATGGCCGTGGGAGCGACTGACGGTTCGGACGACGTTCTGGATCAACCGGTGTCGGAAAGATCCAGAGACGCCTTGCCGGAGACAATTTTCTCGGGTCGTGATGGTGTTGCGCTATGGCGTGATGTGCGGGGGGTGTCCGATTGTGCGCTCTGGTTGATGGAGGTCCAGGCGGCTGCGGACAACGATTGCGTGCTGTCGTGGTCAGCTGGAAGTGTGCCGGGAGCCGGATTGCGGCTTGTCGAGACAGACGAAACTGGCGAAGTGCTTCCGGACGGGGTGCAACTGGACATGGCGGTTCGGGAAACCGTCACGATCCTGGCGGGCGAGATGCAGTTCTTTCTGATTGTGCATGGCCAGTACGAAAGGACAATCACGCTGGCAATTGGCTGGAACTTAATTTCGTTCCCGTTCAACCTGTGGGTTCCTGACTTGGTGGAAGTCCTTGGCGACTTGCCCATTTTGCTACCGGTGTGGGAGTGGACTGGACGGCAGTACGCGCCCATGTCAGGTGGGGATCGATTCCAGCCAAAGCGGGGCTACTGGGTGTACGTCGCACCAGCCACAGGAGTCGCGGAGGAATTGGTTGCGACCGGATTCCCGTGCTGGGATGAAACGGGCGCGGTGACGCCTGGCGCTTGGAACTTGGTCGGGGCGCTGGAGGAATGCGCAGAACCGGTCTCCGCCAGGAACGGAATGGCTCTGTGGCACTGGCAGGCGGATGCGCGGAGCTACGCCAAAATCAGTGACGACGGCGTGGTTCCAGTTGCGAAGGGCCTCTGGTTGTTCTTCGCCGACTCTGGCGGACAGCAGTTGATCGATTTCACCACCTTCGAGTTCGTTTTGTCGGCCAAGTGAACAACCATCGCCGCCACTGGGTTTACCCCGGTGGAGCGACGATTGCCGTCCCTTCTGACGCCGCCACTGGGTTTACCCCTAGTGCATTGAAATCCGTGTGA